>WRDC01000031.1 GCA_009783635.1 Methanimicrococcus sp.
TCTCACGCACTTGGTTCATAATGACAAGCGGCTCATGGCCGGACCGCGTCACCAAGTCCGCCAGAATAAAGCTGTTTGTGGGATAAACAAAAACTTTTACCAACGCATCCACCTCTTTTTTTTTGAATTTTCCTACATTATTTGAACATTATTTGATTCTGTAAATGTGATTCTGAATGTGATTCTAAACCCTTTCATTTGACTTCATAAAGGCGGTTTTGTTCCCTTTATTTTTTTGCCGCGGCCGTTTTCTTTTCGGCGGCGGTCTTTGTTGTTTTCTTGACAGCCGTTGTCTTTGCCGGAATTTTCTTTTCGGCCGGCTTTATGACCGGTGCCTTAGCGGCTGACTTGCTGATCGGCGCCTTGGCGGCTGTCTTGCTGACCGGCGCCTTGGCGGCTGACTTGCCGGCCGGCGCTTTGGCGGCTGACTTGCTGACTGGCGCTTTGGCGGCTGACTTGCTGACCGGCGCTTTGGCGGCTGACTTGCCAGCCGGCGCCTTAGAGGCTGACTTGCTGACCGGCGCCTTGGAGGCTGACTTGCTGACAGGTGTCTTTTCAGCTGTCTTTTCTGCCGTCTTGCCGGCTGTTTTTTCGTTGCCACTTCTCGGATTTTTGCCTTTTGACTTGATTTTATCCGCGATGACTTTCGGGTTTTGTATTTCTTTTTTGTTTTCGCCGAACTCGCTGTTGATATAATTTTCCAGTTTGAAAGAGGACGGTTTGTCAGGCCATTCCGCTGCCTTTTTCTTTACTTTTGCGTCATAATTGTCCAAAGCGGCGCCGATGGTTCCCATCTTTGAAATTTCTTCATGGAGCGTGTAAAAGCCGGGGCGCTGGCCGCCATTACGGACGGCGCGGCAGCGGCGCGGGTCGCCTGTCGGGAAGCCGCGGTCTTTGACAAAAATATGATTTTTATCCATATCCATAACGGCCTTGACCACCGCGTCCACATTTTCTTTTGTTCCCGTTAAGACGAGGCCGTAGCAGGTTTCTTTCAGCGTCACGGGATAACCGGAAGAATAAGCGGCTTGAGCGGCGTCGGACGGCAAAACTTTATCGGAGCTGACGGCGATGATTTTCGTCACTTCTTTTTGTCCGGAGAGGCTTTCCGGAAGGGATGAGATTTTTTTCGGCGCCGCCGGAACGCCGTTTTCCGCTGCTTCTTTGCCGGCTGTTTTCATGATTCTCCCTCCGAGGCTTTCGTTTCAGGATTTTCTTCTTCCGCTTCGGGGTGCGTTTCTTCCGCTTCGGGGTGTATTTCTTCCGGCGCGGCGGTATTTCTGTCGGCACCGATTTCTTTAATATAAATCACATCCCCCTCCTGAATATTTTTCAGGTTATCGGGGTTTAAGACGCGGCCGATGATGTTGGTCGCTTCAAATTTTTCACCTGTCGGCCCGAACATCGTTTCATCTTCCAGACGAACGCCGATGTAGCCCATTCTTTTGGCCGACTGGTTTGTAATGCCGATGTCGCATGCCCGCACTTTTTCTTTCGGCGTGTTTTCGGGCATGATTTCTTTGTACTTTTCCGCTTGCTTCTCCGCCTTGAAAATATAAGTCATGTCATAAATCATAGACGTGGGAAGAGAGCCGACGGGTTGCGTTTTCAAATCAATGGAATGCCTGAAAAACTCAACGCTCTTGGGCGCGCTGTCATAATAAAATTCCACTTCGATCAATTTTGACCGGGGAACAGAAGTCACGGTGACCTTCCCCTCTCTTAAAATTTCAAGTGTCGTTGCCGGCTTTTGAAGGACGATGACATTGTCGGGACCGGCATAACCGTCCGCCGTCATTTCGATATTGATGGCGGTCAGCAACTCTTTTGACTCTTCGACGGAGCGGCCGAGAAGAAGCAGATGCGGCGGCGATGTTTCAACTGTGAACCGGTCCCCGGGTTTTGCAAAATACGGCAGCGCCATTCCGGCCGTCACGTGACCGACAACGGAATGAAGCAGGCTGGAAGCACGATCGGCGGTTGAGATGTACGCGCGTCCGCGTCCCGTTCCGGCTGTCCGGAATGAAACGGCGCCGATTTTGCGCGGTTCAAAATTTTCATATTCGAACGGCTCGCTTTTCAGCGTGTCATCCGAGCGGAAAGCGGTGGCCGTCGAATCGATTCGGAGGGTGCCGTCCTTGATAAGCGCGAAAAAACGTTCCGCGCCCTGCGGGGAGTGCAAAGACATCTCGACTTCGGCAAACGTAATCAGTTTGTCACCGTCTTCCAACGGCGCTGATAAATCGGTTGTGCAAATACCGTCACCGAATGATTCTTTTTCTTCCGTGTACGGCTGAATGGATTCGATTCTGTCGCCTTTGCTGATGTGTTCCATATTTGTCCGGCCGGCAACGAGCGTTGCGAAAACGCCGTCTTTTGGCGTGCCGTAGTCGGCGTAATGTTCCTTTTTGGAAAAAATCAGCGTGGTCTTGGCCGTATCAAAGCCGCCGGCGCTTAAGACGATATCATATTTGCGGTAGCGTTTGACGCCTTTCTGAATTTCGTAATTCGTCTTAAACGGCCCGAAAGCGACGGCGTCGGAACTTTCAAAGAGAATCGGAAAAGGGGCGAGCTTGGCGTAGTTTTTCAGCCAAATCTGAGACGAAACGGACTCGGGGTCCTTAAGCTCTATCATCAGAATGCCTTTGTTCGTTTGAAGGACAAACTCCTTCGCCCGGGAAGCTTCTTTTTCTTCCCGTTTTTTAACAATACAAATGCAAGCGCCGTCAACATATGGCGCGCCTGTTTTTTTGATTGCTTCCGCCGGCGTTATTTTTTTGTCAAACGCGTGAGCAGTTCCGTTTATTTCAACATTTATCTTTGATACCATTCTTTTATCCCCGAAACAGCTGCAATGTTGTCAACAAACAGGCGGGTTAAACGCATCCGCCATCGGTATTAATTATAATGTTTTCTTTTTCGGCCGCCTTTTCCTCGATATCGGTCAAGTCGGTCTTTGTTGTTTTCGCCGAGGTTTTGGAACCGGCTTTCGCAGAAACCGCTTGAGCGGAAACCGCTTTCGGCGCCGGTTTCTTTTCAACTGCCGATTTCGAAGCGGCCGATTTCTTTTCAGCTGCCGGTTTCTTTTCGGCTGTCGGTTTCTTTTCAGCTGCCGGTTTCTTTTCGGCTGCCGATTTTGAAGCTGCCGGCTTTTTAGACGTCTTTTTCTTCGGCGTTTCCGAACTTTCGGCACGGCTGCTTATCAAACGCGGAACAATCTCATCCGGGTCTCCCGTTCCTATGATTTTGCCGCCTTCGATCAAAGCCACGCGGTCGCAAACCTCATGCACGAAATCCATGTCATGTGACACGATCACGAAAGTTTCGCCGAGTTTTTCACGGGCATTTAAAATAGAATTGGTAACGGACGCGCGCGTGAGGGGGTCCATTGTTCCCGTCGGCTCATCCATAATCACGATGTTGGGCTCCTTCATCAGCACCTGCGCCATTGCGACGCGGTGGCGTTCACCTTCGCTGAGTTCAATTGTCTGTTTGTCCAAAATCTTCTTGGCATTCTCTTCCGTGAAACCGGCGATTTTCAGCGTTTGGATCGCTTTCCGAATGCCGAGTTCATACGGGAGGTCCAAACTGATGGAGCCTGTTAAATTTTCAATCACGGTGCTGTGCGGGTACAAGCTGTATTCCTGATACAGAATTCCCATATATTTCGTTGCGCGGCCCTTGTTTTCGACGCCGGGGATACTCATATCCACCCACTCGTCGCCGACGCGGACCATCACTTCGCCGCCCGTTGGCGGAACGACGCCCATCAAAATCTTGGAAGTCGTTGTTTTTCCGGCGCCGCTTCGCCCGATCAGGCCGAAAATCTCCCGTTCTTTCACTTCAAATGAAATATCATCGATTGCCCGGACAACGCCGCGGTCAACGGAAACAAATTTCTTTGTCAGGTTTTTGACCTGAATAATCGGCTCCCCGAATTCCTTCGGTTTTTCGGTGACAATGCCGGTATAGCCTTCCATGAATTTGGCAACGATTTTCTTCGGCTCGCCGATTTCAACCACTTCGCCTTCGTCCAGAAGAACAGCTCTGTGCGCGAGTTCTAAAATAACTTCGGGCCAGTGAGAAGTAATAATCATCGCCATATTGCGTGTTTCCACGGATTTCATGAGGATTTTGTGAACCAAATCCGCGTTCATCGGGTCCAGCGTTCCCGTCGGCTCGTCGGCCAGCAGCAGGAGCGGCTCTTTCACCAACTGGCGGGCCAGAACGATACGCTGCTTCTCGCCGCCCGAAAGCTCTCGGGCAATGTGCAGCATACGGTGGGAAACATTGACTTCTTCCAGCAGGTCCGCCGCTTTTTTGATTGTGTCGGAGCCTTTGTAACCGACTTCGGTCAACGCGTTTAAAATATTTGTCAAAACAGTATCATCGCCGTACAGCGCGAATGTTCTCTGAATCATGATGGAGATGCGTTTCGTCACATCTTTCCGGTCGTCGTCATAAAGACCGGTGGTCATGAAATTGATAGTATAAGCTTCATATTTGCCCCCTTCTTCACAGCTGCATTTCTTGCCGACCTGACTCGGAAATTCAATGTGGTGGCAGGCTGCGCAGCGGGCGACATTGTAAAGGACATCGCCGGTCATGTGGCCGACGTGCTCCGTTCCTCTGAGAACATGCATTAAAATAGTTTTACCGGAACCGCTTTTCCCCAAAATTCCGATAACCTCTCCTTCTTTGACTGTCAGATTGACGTTTTTAAGAACATATTTACCGTCAAAATCGACGGACAAATTTTTGATTTCTATAAAAGCAGACATAATTTTCCACTCTCCTTTCCGGTCACTCATCAGTGATTGGCGTTTGCAAATGTTTTGGATTCATCCTTTACTGATTTTCCTTTTCAGATCTTGCAAATATTTTTCACCGCTGCAATATGAAAGGGCTTGGTACAGATTCAGAAGAATTTCATTTATTTTGACGCTCAAAGCTTTTAGCATATACGTTTGATATCTCTCTCAATCTGCAATTCTATTATTTAATCTCATTTCTTTCCTTTCAATATTTAAAACTCTTCCGATAAAACGGGCTTTGCTCGAAAAAGCTGTTTTGTTTCTTTTTATTCAAGAATATACCCGTTCAATATTTCCGTACATTCGCCGAGCTCGTCCACGATTTCATCGGCGGCGTCCTTGAGTTCATCCGGCGTGTGATAATTGCTCCGGCTGATTAAAATGCTGAAATCGGCGGCATTCATTGCCAGTATGTCATTGATGCCGTCACCGATCATTATGACCTTCGGGTAATGGTTTTGAAGTTCTCTGACGATTTTTTCTTTTTTGACATCATCGCAAAGACCAATAACGTTCTCCTGCGGAATGTTCAACTTGTCCGCGACCCGGTTCAAATTACCGTAATCGTCTCCCGAGGCGATAAACAGGTCGCAGTTGGCGGCCGCGGCGGCCGCAACGCTTCTTGCGCTGTCAAAGAGTTTGCCGCCCGTGCTCATCGCGTGGGTGATTTTATTTTCATTCGAATCGATGATAAAGCCGAAAACCTCATAGATGATGTCATCAAAAAACGAAACGGCTTCCCGGTTTGTTTCTAAAAAGTGGCGCATCACCGTCTGATCGGTCATTAAAATGCGGGAAATATCTCCCGCGTCAAATCCTTTTGCCGCGTAAGCCACGCCGAACGGGATTTTCTCCTGCCGCATAAAATCGGACAGCAGGCGTTCTTCCGGCTGGTTTTGTACCAAAGACAACGGCACATCCATAATAATCAAACCGCGGCCGGGTGATTCCGTGACCAGTTTCAGGTTGTCGGCGTCTAAAATGATTTTACCGGTTTTGAGCTCCTTTGTCACCCGGTACATTTCAACCAAAGTTCCGGCACAATCGAAAACGACGGCGTTTTGTTTAAAAGAATCCATGGGGAAAAAACAGTAAAGAAAGCTAAATACCTTTTGATTTTTGAAAAAAAAACCAAAAAAGCCAAAATCAAAAAAACCAAAAAAAGAAAAAAAAGGAAAAAAAGATTTAATGAAAAAGGAAAGGAAAAATTTAATGAAAAAAGGAAAGAAAAGATTAAATGAACCTTTTCTTGTTAATTTCGGAAACGGCCTTTTCAATGTTGTTGTTGAGTTTGTCCAATTTGTTTTCCAAGTCCGCCTCAACAGTCATAATGCTGACGCGGATGGCTTTATCACGCGTTTCCATTCTTGCTTCCATTGCGGCCAAACGCGTGTTGATGGAAGTAATCATGTAGAAGAGGAGGCCGAGAATGATAAGGAGGCAGAATGTAATGACCCATGCGTACGGGTCATAGATGTCTTGAAACCATGCAAAAGCCAGCACGAAGGCGGCGACTTCTATGAGAATGAAAGCGATGATGTCTTTTGTTTCCATTTGTATTCACCTTTGAACGAATGACTTGTGTGAAAAATGTTCGTCAGCGTATCAAATAATAATATAAAACAGTTTACGAAAGTATATAAATATTAACCCGGTTTTATCAAATAAAATATGCAGGTCGATTTCGTTTTTAAAGCGGCGGAAATCTGACGGGATGAGGTTTTATAACTTGTGCGTTTTATAGCTTTATAGTTTATAAGAAGATAAGAAGAGGGTATTTTTTTGAGCAACAATAACGCAACCGTTTCTTTATCTAAAAAAGCGAAGAACCTGATTCCTTATTTCATTATGGCCGCCTTTGTTTTCATCGTTCAGGCCGGCGCCCTTTGGCTGTCAGCAACGGAATATATTGCTTCCCAGCCACCTCTTGAAAATCCCGAAAGTGTCGGCTATTCCTTTTATTATATCATTGTTCTGCTGATATTTACAGCCGTCATGGTTTTTATGATTAAAAAGAACAAAACGCTGATCATTCGGGGAGTTATTTATTTCGCCATTTGTATGACGCTTTTCTTTGTTTTTATCGCTATCTTCGATAAGGCGTTCGGCTATACATACTTAACATTGGCCGCCGCGCTTATCGGGTCCGTTGCTTTTACTGTTTTGCTGTACAAATATCCGGAATGGTATGTCATCGACGCCGCCGGCCTTCTGATTTCAATCGGCGCCTGCGCCGTTATCGGGGTTTCTCTCTCCTATATGCCGATTATCGTTTTGATGGTCGCGCTTCTCATCTACGATTTTATTTCCGTTTACAAAACCAAGCATATGCTGACGCTGGCCGGCGGAATGATGAAATTAAAACTGCCGATTCTCTTTGTGATTCCGAAAAAATGGAATTACTCATACATTGAAGATGATTTTTCAGCCGATGAAGAGGACAATGCCACCGCGGCCGAAGAAGAAGAAACCGCAGGCGCGGCCGCCGAAAACGTACCGGAGGAGGCAAGAGCCGGAAGCGTTCCGGAAGAGGCCGGATCCGTGGAAGGGACAGGCGCTTCAGACGGTGAGACGGAAATCCGCAAAAGGAAATCCGACGCGCTTTTCATGGGGCTTGGCGATGCCGTTATTCCGACGCTTTTGGTGATTTCGGCCAACCATTTTCTGGCGCATGACGGATTTATTTCCGTGCCCGCCCTTTTCACAATGGCCGGCACATTTCTCGGCTTTGCCACTTTGATGTATGTTGTTTCCAAAGGAAACCCGCAGGCGGGCTTGCCTTTTTTGAACACGGGCGCAATCTTCGGATTTTTGGCAGGTGTTCTCATCTCGGGAACAGCCGTTTCTTTCAGTTTGGGATTTTAAGGAATGAAAGTTTCTTTCAGTTTGGGATTTTAAGGAATGAAAGGTTTAATTATTTCGAAATGAATTGAACAGTCACGAAAGATTGAATTGGACAGTTTGTCAGACAATTTATCAGACAATTTATCAATTACTTATTTATCAATACTTATCAATTACAATTCATCGATATGGCATAAATTTGAGGCATTTTTATGAGATTTGATTCGGAACAGGTCCGTCGGGAAAAAAACGAAAATTTTGAAAAAACTTGGTCGGAATCCGGCCGTTACATCAAAAAAACAACGCTTGAGGAAAGCTATCCGCGTATGAAGCCGGCATTCGGAAAACCTCATCCCGTTTATGAAACCATTCAGAAACTGAGGGAAGCGTATATGCGCATGGGTTTTGCCGAGTACATGAATCCGCTCATCGTTGAAGAACGGGATATCTACAAGCAGTTCGGCGATGAAGCGCCGGCCGTATTGGACCGCTGTTTCTATTTAGCGGGTCTTCCGCGCCCCAACGTCGGCATTTCCGACGAACGCATTCGAAAAATCAAAGAGATTATTGCGGGCATTGAAGACGACGGCATTGAAATCATCCGAAAAGTGCTTCACGCTTACAAAAAAGGAACCATTGAAGGCGACGACCTCGTTTCGGAACTTGCGAAACAGCTTGGCGTGACCGACGTTTATGTGACAGAGCTCATCGATAAAGTTTTTCCCGAATTCAAAGAACTCAAACCCGAAGGAACAACCAAAACGCTACGCAGCCATATGACCAGCGGCTGGTTTATCACGCTTTCCGAACTTCTCGAACGGAATGAGCCGCCGTTTTCGCTTTTCTCCATTGACCGCTGTTTCCGCCGCGAACAGCAAGAAGATGCCTCCCGCTTAATGACCTATTATTCGGCTTCCTGTGTCATTATGGATGAAAACGTGACCATTGACCACGGCAGGATGGTGGCCGAAGGACTGCTGTCCCAATTCGGTTTTGAAAAATTCATGTTCCGTCCCGATGACAAGCGCAGCAAATACTACGCGCCCGACACACAGATCGAAGTTTACGCTTACCACCCAAAGCTGGACGGCTCGGATACAAAATACAGTGACGGTTGGATCGAAGTTGCGACATTCGGCATTTATGCCGCGCCGGCGCTTTCCGAATACAACATTTCGATGCCGGTCATGAATCTCGGTCTCGGCGTTGAGCGTCTGGCCATGATTCTTTACGATGCCAAAGATATGCGTTCCATGACCTACCCGCAGTTTTCACAGTACGGCGAATGGGAAATGGAAGATTCGGAACTGGCGCGCCAGATTCAGCTGATTCGGGCGCCGCAGACGGACGCGGGACGCGCTGTTGCGGGCGCGATTGCCGAAGGTTTTAAGAAATATGCCAAAGAGCCCGGACCGTGCTGTTTTGAGATTTGGAAAGGCGAGCTTTGCGGAAAAACTGTGACGGTCAGTGTTGCCGAGCCGGAATCCGACACAACGTTGGCGGGGCCGGCAGCGTTTAACGAAGTTTTGGCTTTTAACGGCGACATTTTGGGCGTTCCCGATGACAAAAAATGGAAAAAGGCGCTTGAGAATCATTCCGCGAGAACCGGATTCACATTTGCCGCCGCTTTTGCCGCCGCCGCTGCCGCCGAAGCGGAGGACGCCGTTTTGTCCGGCGCATCGGAGTATGAATCCCGCGCCCATATGATTAAAATGCTGTCGGAAGTCAATATGAGACTGACCGCCCACGGCCAGCGCTATATGACCGGCAACAAAAAGAAAATAGATGTCCGCGGCCCGATGTTTACAACCGTTTTGTTTAAAATCGGGGATTAAGCGTTATTAAAACCGCGTCAACGCGTTCAAAGGGGATAAAATATTTCGCTGACCGCAAAAGGCATAAAAATGGACAAATAATTTATATTCCATTCCCATATATACTTTAATTCATTAAATCACATTTTCATTCACAATAAATTTCACACATTTATTCAAGGCGAGAAAATATGCGTACCGAACTGACTTCACTTTTTGGACTTGACATTTACACCGTGAACGGTATTTATGTCGGTAAAGTCATTGATGTTATCATTGATGTCGAAAGCCAATCCGTTTCCGGATTAATCGCGAACCACGTCAATACCGATGTGTTCGACATTGCCGGCGACGGCATCGTTATTCCTTACCGCTGGGTCGTTACAGCGGCAGACATTGTTTTAATCCGCGACGTGATCCGCCGCTTCCAAAAAGCCGACGACTGATGCCGGCTATTTCTTCTTTATTTCTTTAATTTCTTTTTTTCTTTATTTTTCTTTATTTTTCTTATTTCTTCTTTTTTGACGGTTTTTATTTTTTTATTTCTTCTTCATTTCTCTTTACTTTTTGGCGGTTTTTGTTCTTCTTTGATTTCTTTTTTATCTTCGAAAAAAGGACATTCCGCAAAAAAGAGAATTATTTATATCTGTAGAACTCTCATAAGTGCCGATTTGATATTATTATTTCATTGGCCGCTCTAAAAAGCGCGTATTAAGGACTATTTATTTGAGGAGTTTTTGGATGACCCCCGAAGAGAAGATCGAACATATTAAAAACAACGTGGAAGAAATCGTCACGGATGAGGAACTGGCTGAACTGTTCAAGAGCAATCCCGCTCCGAAGGTCTATGTCGGTTATGAGCCCAGCGGGCGGATTCACATGGGACACGTTTTGACGGTCAACAAATTGTTGGACTGCCAAAAAGCCGGCTGTGAAGTAATTGTTTTACTCGCGGATGTCCACGCTTATCTCAATAAGAAAGGAACATTTGAGGAAATCCATAAAATCGCGGATTATAACAAAAGATGCTTTATTGCGCTTGGTTTGAGTGAGGAAAACACCAAATTCGTTTTGGGTTCGAACTATCAGCTGGGTCAGGAATATATGCTCCATGTCCTGAAAATGGCCAAAACCGTGACGCTCAGCCGTGCCACCCGCAGTATGGACGAAGTCGGCCGTGCCATGGACAACCCGATGGTTTCTCAGCTCATCTACCCGATCATGCAGGCGATCGACATTGCGCTTTTGGGTGTCGATATTGCGGTCGGCGGCACCGACCAGCGCAAAATTCATATGCTGGCCCGCGAGAACTTGAAAGAACTCGGTTTCAAGACGCCGGTCTGCATCCACACGCCAATCATTTCAGGCTTTGACGGCAACAAAATGTCTTCATCCAACGACAATTTCATTTCCGTGGATGACACCGCCGAAGATGTTGCCAATAAGATCAAAAAAGCTTACTGCAAGCAGGGCGACATCGGGCAGAATCCGATTTTGGAATTGTTCAAATACCACATTTTCCCGCGATGCAATGCCATCACGATCGAGAAGCCCGAAAAATTCGGCGGCAACGTGACTTACAACTCTTACAGGGAATTGGAGACTGCCTTTGCCGAAGAGAAAGTTCATCCGATGGATTTGAAAGCTTCCTGCGTCAAATATCTCAATGAGATTTTGGATCCGGTCAGAGCGGTTTTGCTTTAACGGCCCTCTTTAATGATAATCCACATTAAAAGAACACGGCAGGAACAATTTCCGCTGAGGAGGAGAGAGACTTTGCGCTGTCTTCTCTTTTTAAACTTTTTTACGCTGTCTTCTCTCTTTAAACTCTTTAAACTTTTTTGAGCTGTCTTCTCTCTTTAAACTATTTTGCGCTGTCTTCTCTTTTTAGCTTTTATTTCTAAATTGCACTCTGAATATCTTTTGAAATCAAAAAAAGGATTGCTGACTCTTCATTTTTAAGTTTCCCAAACGGGCGGGTTTAATTCAGCGGCCAAAATCAACGGCCAAAATTTTCTTGAGGGGAAATTTTGGGGTGAAATACTTATTTGTTCGAATCAATAAGCTTTTTTGTGAGAGTGTAATTCATTCTTATTTATTCCAAATTTCTTTATTCTTACAGATTTCTGTAAAGTTTCGGTGAAATGATGACAAAAGGATTTATGATTGCGGCAACCAATAGCGGTGTCGGTAAAACAACTGTTTCGATGGGATTGATGGCGGCTCTTAAAAAACGCGGTCAAACCGTTCAGGGCTTTAAAACGGGCCCCGATTACATTGATCCCGCTTACCATGCCGTTATTTCCGGCCGGCCGTCTTATAATCTGGATACTTACATGATGGGAACAGACGGCGCTGTCAATCAATTCGTCTCCGCGTCCGGGGACGCCGACATTTCAATCGTGGAAGGCGTCATGGGTCTCTTTGACGGCATGGACTCGACAGAAATCGCAGGCGCCGCGCACGTTGCCAAAACTTTGGATATTCCCGTTTTTCTTGTCATCAATACCCACGGTATGTCCAGAAGCACGGCGGCGATGCTGAAAGGTTATGCCGAGTTTGATCCCGGTGTTCGTGTCGCCGGCGTCATTCTCAATAAGATAGGAAGCCCCCGTCATTTGGAACTGATCAGAGGCGCTCTGGATGATAAAATTCCAATCGTCGGCGCACTTCCGAGAAATCCGGACATTTCTGTTCCCGAAAGATACATGGGTCTTCACCTTCCCGAAGAAGAAAATCTCGATTATTCGCAATTGGCTGATTTTATTGAAGAAAATATGGAAATCGACCTTATTCTTCAAATTGCGGCCGAGTATGAAAAAGAAAGACCAAAGCCGCCAGAAGTCAAGCCGCGCGATGTTGATGTCAAAATAGGTGTTGCGCGAGATACTTCATTTTGTTTCCACTATCCGGCTATGTTTGATGCTTTACGCCTGGCCGGCGCGGAATTGGAATTTTTCAGCCCGGCAGAAGGAAAACTACCCGAAGCCGACGGTTATTATTTTGCCGGCGGTTATCCCGAATTCCACATCAAAGAGCTTTCCGAGTCCCCCGCGACTCGAAATTTGAAGGATTTGGCCGCCGACGGGGTTCCGATGCTCGGCGAAGGCGCCGGCCTGTCTTACCTTTGCGAATCTTATGAAACAAAAGACGGTGTTTTCAAAATGGCCGGCGTTCTTCCCGCCGCGTCAAGAATCACCGATAAACTCCAAGGTCTCGGTTACGCGGAAGCTAAACCGCTGTCCTCAAAATTCGGCGGCAAAAATATCCGCGCGCACGAATTCCACTATTCTCTGACAGAACCCGCAAAAGATGCCGAGTTTGCATACGAAATGCTCCGCGGCAAAGGCATTAAAGATAAAAAAGACGGTTTACATGAATACAATGTTTTGGCCGGATATATGCAGATGCACCCGGGTTCTTTCCCCACTGCGGATTTCGTTGAGAAATGCAGGGTGAATAAAAGGAAATAAAGAAAACGGTTTGAAGGAAATAATTTAAAGAAATGTTTGAAAAAAACGGTTTGAAAAAAACGGTTTGAAAAAACGGTTTGAAAAAACGGTTTGAAAAAACGGTTTGAAAAAACGGTTTGAAGAAAACGGTTTGAAGGAAAGGATTTTTACGGATTCTGTGTTTGCCGGTCTGTTTTGACTTCATCTTTTCCAAACTTCTCTTCTTCTTCTTTTCGTTCGGCGGCGATGAATTTCAAAGCGCTGTAATAACTGAGCGGGTGACGGATTTTTGAACACATATTGTTTTGGCCGGTACAGTTGCCGTATGTCTGCATTGTTGCGCAAGAGGGGGTTTTGTACTGATTGCCGGCAATGTGCTCGACTTGATAGCGGGTTTTTTCTTCGCTGAAGTCGGGGGACACATTGAACACATTGACAATATCATCGGCGGACATACCAATATTTGACAAAAACGAAACCATGGCAAAACGCATGGAATGAGCCAGATTGATCCCTTCTCTGACATTGGAAAGCGCTTTATTGATACACGGCGGAAA
>WRDC01000032.1 GCA_009783635.1 Methanimicrococcus sp.
AATAAAAAAGATATGAAAAAACAGAACAAGAATGAAAAAACAGAACAAGAATGAAAAAACAGAACAAGAATGAAAAAACAGAACAAGAATGAAAAAACAAGAGTCAGAACTCTTGTTTAAACATTAAAGGCGGATGTATTCGCCGGCGTCGCCCAATTCTTCTTCTATTCGGAGGAGCTGGTTGTATTTTGCCGTGCGTTCGCCGCGGGCCGGCGCGCCCGTCTTGATCATGTCGGCGCCGAGCGCGACAGCTAAATCGGCAATGGTTGTATCTTCCGTTTCGGCAGATCTGTGACTGACGAAGAGGGTGAAACCGTTTCTTGTCGCGAGCGTTGCCGCGTCAATGGCTTCGGACAACGTTCCGATTTGATTGACTTTCAGAAGAAGGCCATTGGCCGCATTTCCGGCAATGCCTTTGGCAATGCGCTCGGGATTTGTAACAAACAAATCATCACCGACGATGATCGTTTCCCAAAGCTCGCCGGTCAGGTTTTCAAAGTCCTCAAAAGAATCCTCATAGAACGGGTCTTCAATAGATAAAATCGGATAACTGTTGACTAAATCAACATAAAAAGCGGTCAGTTCTTCGGGAGACATGACTTCGCCGTCGACCTTGTAGCTGTCACCGTCAAAAAATTCAGAAGCCGCGGCATCCAAACCGATTTTAATTTCTTCATCGGTATAGCCGGCTCGTTCGATCGCGATCATTAAAGCATCCAAGGCTTCCGTTGTTTTTTCCATTTTCGGCGCAAATCCGCCTTCATAGCCGACATTTGTGGAAGCGGCGCCGTAAGATTCCTGCAGATACTTACCGAGCGCGTGATAGGTTTCAGACCCCATTTGAATGGCTTCGGCAAATGTTTCGGCGCCGACCGGCTGGATCATAAATTCCTGAATGGCCAAATCATTTCCGGCGTGTTTGCCGCCATTGAGAACATTCATCGTCGGAACCGGAAGTGTAAAAGAATTAGCGCCGCCCAAGTATCTGTAAAGCGGAAGTTTGGATTCCGCCGCCGCCGCTTTCGCCGCCGCCATGGAAATGCCCAATACGGCATTGGCGCCTAAAACGGCTTTGTTATCCGTGCCGTCCATTTCAAGCATCATCATATCAATTTCACGCTGCATACGCGAATCATAACCGATCAAAGATTGCGAAATGCGGGAAACATTGTCGACCGCTTTCAGAACACCTTTGCCGTTGTAGCGGTCGGCGTCACCGTCACGGAGTTCCAGCGCTTCATGGGTGCCCGTGGAGGCGCCGGACGGAACGCTGGCGCGGCCAAAGCCGTTCGCTGTAATCACATCAACTTCAACCGTCGGGTTGCCGCGGGAATCTAAAATCTCACGCGCTTTGATACTTCGAATCACAAAGCGGTCTGCGTCATTATAGCCTAAAATTTTCATAACATCACACAATACATTTAATCGTAAAATTGGAAAGGGATATAATCATAAGAGTTCCAGTATTAAACAATTTTCGGGGCTTTTTTGAAGCGGAAAAAAACCTCACAAAACCGAAAGATTTCACAAAATTAAAAACCGCTGTCAAGCGGATAAAAGACCGGTATTTTTTCACCGCAGCCGGAACAAACGAATTCGTGGCCGTTTCGCTCCAATCCGGCATTTTCTCCGAAGTAAAAGCGGCGGCTGATCAAAAGGCGGCCGCAGTTCGGACACCATGTATTTTGAAAATCCGACTCGACATTGCCTAAATAAACATACTTCAGTCCGGCGGCTGTGAAGAGGCGGCGCCTCTGTTCCAGCATCTCGGCCGTTGCCGGCGGCAAATGATCCATTTTAAAATGCGGGCGAAAAGCCGTTAAGTGGACAGGCGTTTCGTTTCCCAAATTTTGAAAAATCCAAGACGCCAATGCTTCGGATTCGGCGGGACTGTCATTCTCGCCCGGAATGAAAAGAGTAACGGTTTCAACGAAAAGGCCGGCATTTTTGGCTTTTGCGGCGGACGCTAAAACCGGTTCCAAACGGGCCGAAGCGACCTTTTCATAGAAATCGTTGGAAAAACTCTTTAAATCCACCCGGTAAACATCGATATAAGGCGCCAAAAAGTCAAACGCCTCCGGCGTCATATAACCGTTTGTCACGACGATGACATATATACCGCATTTTTTTGCCAAGACGGCGGTGTCGTAAACAAATTCATACCAAACGGTCGGCTCGTTGTATGTAAAAGAAATGCTTTTAGAATCCAACAGCCGGGCGCGCCGTACAACTTCTTCGGGTGTCACGATTTCACCGAAACGGGTTGGACCGCCCCCTTTGCCCATTGCGGAATAAATGCTGTCCGCGGGTTGGGAAATGCGGTGATTTTGGCAGTTTAAACATTTGAAATTACATCCGAACGTGCCAAGCGAATAAGTCGTCGTTCCCGGTAAAAAATGATTCAGCGGTTTCTTTTCGACTGGATCAATCGCTTCGGAAGAGACAAAACCGTAATTGAGCGAATAAAGAATGCCGCCGATGTTTTTCCGGACGCGGCAAAAACCGGTCTTTTCGGGAGCGATGCGGCAGCGGTGCGCGCACAGGCCGCAGCGAACATCGCCGGACGGAAGAGATTCAAAAAACATTGCTTCTTTGAGCGAAGAAACCATAGATATGCCTCAATTGTTTTATTCTTTTGTGACCAGCCGCGATTCCAAAATATCATAAAAACCCCGGTTTCCGAAATACCGGATAGCCGTTTTGACGGGAACGATTTTTTGTTTAAAGAGAGGCGCGTCCAAAACCGCCGTTTCAAACTCACCGCCTTCTCCCGCAATGTGTATGTATTTTGTTTCATGAAGCCGGATCAAATCGTTCAAAGCATTGCGGTCCAGAACTCTTCCGAGCCAGCTCTCATCCAACCCGTCGGCCGCAACCGCAGCAAAACGGATTTCCATGCCTGACTCAATCATTTCGGAAAGAAGTGAAACCGGATCCGCTTTCCAAAGCGGCGAAAAAGACTGCAGCCCGAGCGATAAACAAATTTTATCAACGCGGCTTTTCTGATACGCGGATTCAATCGCGCCGGAACAGACGCCTTCAATGCCGTATTCGAAAATCGCATCGGACAATGCCGTTTCCATTTCATTGAGTTCCTCTTCTTTAACGCCGGATGTCTGCCGGTAATACAAAGGAAGGGCGCAAGCTTCGGAAATCAGCGGAACCAAACCCGTGTTGACGGAATGGAACATATAAGATTCTTTATTGTCGGGCACAAAGCAAATCAGACAGACAACTTCATTGCCGGCTTCAATCATCTTTTGAACGGCAAATACGGAATCTTTGCCGCCCGACACCAATGCCGCAATTTTCACTTCAACCGCCCGATCCGTAAATATGAAAAGAGAAAAGTAATAAAATGAATTGTGATAAAATGAATTGTGATAAAATGAATTAAAAACGCTCCAAATCCGATGCCGGGAAATACTGTACATATCGTTCTTTCATTCGTTTCCAGTCCGGCAGGTTTGTTTGACAGCCGATTTTTTCAACAACGAAAGATGCGGTCACGCTGCCGACACGGCAGCAGATTTCGGGCGGGCAGCCTTTGATGAGCGAGACCAAAAAGCCGGCTTTATACGCGTCCCCCGCGCCGGTCGGGTCTGCCGACTCTGCCCAAACCGCCGGAATTTTCGTCTCTTTCTTTTCCCCGCCATTGTTTTCATAAAGGACGCTGCCTTCTTTATCACAGGTGACAATGATTAAGCCGATGGAATTTCGGAGTTCTTCAAACGTTTTTCCGGAAATTTCCGTCACTTTTTGAATTTCGTGACGGTTCGAAAATAAAATATTCGTATTCTCAAGAATCGTATTCAGAGGCTCTCTTTGATAGGTGACCAAATCCTGTCCCGGATCAAAAGAAACAAAATCGGCGATATGAGACATTTTTTCATTGAAACGGCAGTCTGCCGTCACCATATGAACAAACTCCGCCTTCGGAGGCGCCAATTCCGCCAACTTGGCGGCAGCGCCCCAGTAAAAGTAAGTGGTTTGACTGGAGAGGGAATCGGTAATGACAAAAGCTTTGGAAAGCGTTTCACCTTCCAAGTGGTATAACTTTGACAGGTCAATACCAAAACTTTCCAGCCAGAAACGATAGCCGCTGGATTCAAAATCACGGCCGACCGGGGAGATCAGTTCCACATCGCCGCCGAGACGGGCAATGGCTACCGCCACATTTGCCGCGCCGCCGCCGTACTGTGTTTCACAGACAAAAACCGGCGCCGATTGATCCGGGCCGGCCATTGATTCGACCGTCAGCAAATAGTCAATCGATGTATGTCCCGTTACGGAAATTTTTCGACTCATAGAAAAACCTGTTCAAAATAAAAATCTGTTCAAAATGAGATTCAGCCGGCGCAGATCAATCGTACTCGTAATTCTTCTTTCCGGCGACGTCCCCGCGCTTTTCGCGGTGTTCGCCGTTTTCGGAAGGCTCGCCGCGGTCAAAGCTTTCACTTTTCTCGGAACGGTTGCCGCTTCCAAAACTTCCGCTTCCGCCGGAGCGCCCGCCGCGGCCATAGCTTTCACTTCCGCCGGAACGACTGCCGCGGCCATAGCTTTCACTTCCGCCGGAGCGTCCGCCGCGGCCATGACTTTCACTTCCGCCGGAGCGTCCGCCGCGGCCATAGCTTTCACTTCCGCCGGAGCGTCCGCCGCGGCCATAGCTTTCACTTCCGCCGGAGCGTCCGCCGCGGCTATAGCTTTCACTTCCGCCGGAGCGTCCGCCGCGGCTATAGCTTTCACTTCCTTCGGAACGATTGCCGCGGCCGGCGCGCTCGCCTCTCTCGGGGCGCTCTTCCTTATCCGTATGCTCTTTACCGCGTATTTCGCCGCTTTGTTTTAAACGCGGCGGGCGGTTGTCGGAAATAAATTCTTCAACGGCCGAGACTTTTAAAGGAACATCCCGAAGAGCTTTGCCGATGACGGATGTTGCAATACGGGCGGCGTGTTCTTCGGATTCCGCCTCATAGACTTTCATTTGGAACAAGAGACCGACCAAAGCGGTATCGGCAACCACGTAAACGCTCATGAATTTTTCTTCGCAATGAGCGCAGGTCATGGTTCCGACATCCACGCCGACATATTCCAATTTCGGATTCAGCCGTTTCCCCGATTCTGAAATAGCAATTCCGATCGCATCTTCTCCTGTGGCAACATCTTTAACAAACCAGGCTCCCTCTAAAAAAACATTATAATTCGACATTCTGTATCCCTTTATTTTTTATTTCTTCATTATTTCAACATTTCAAACGGAAAAGCTTCACGGCTCTTAAAATTTTCTTTGTAATGCTAACAATCATTAAGTATTTCAATTCATTTCATCGTTGTTTAAAAACGAATCGGTCGGATTCCCATACACGGCAGTTTTACGGTTAATATCAGTTATCAGATTGTATCAGATAGATTGCATCAGATAGATTGTATCAGATAGATTGTATCAGATAGATTGTGTATCAGATTGTAAAAAGAAGGTCGTCATCCACATCAAAAACGCCCAGTTTGGCGCCCGCGTCCAGCCAAGCGTGGCCGTAACTGAAAGACGCCAAAGCGTTGACATAATCTTTCTGCTCTAAAAAGAATAAACCGTCTTTGTGATAAGAATCCGCCATTGTTTTAAAATCATTTGAAACCGCTCTCATGTGGGAGCCTTCAATGGAAGACGGAACAGCTTTTTCAAGCGCGGCGGCTAAAAGTCTTTCATAACGCATCGTTTTCTCATAAAGATCGGCAGACATTTCTTTTCCTCACGGCAATTCAGATTTTTTTTCGGCATTCCCCAACAAAACGGCAGGCGCGCCCGCCAATTTCACCAATGCTTCCGCTTCAATAAAATGAAGCTCCCCCGGAACAACTAAAATATGAAGCGGGCCTCCGAGATCAAACCGGTCGGCATTCTCCGCAAAATCCGCTTTAACGCAAGAATCGGGGGATCCGGCGCGCGCAATTCCGACCACAATCCGGTTTTTCATAACGCCTTCATTTTTTTTGTTTTCAACTTCCAAAAGCAGCCGAAGCGCTTCCGTCACGGTCATGAAGCCGTGGTCTTTGTGAATATCCAAAAAAACGAGAGTATGCAATCCGTTCTGCTGATTGAATTTGATTGTATTGTAAGGCGTCTCCGTTACAACACGGTTCCCGCGGCTGCTGACATAAGGAAAGGGGATGCTGACGGATTTCCCGAAACGGTAATTTTGAAGACCGGAAAGACCGAAAACGGCGGAAGTAATGGAAGAGCCGTGTATTAAACGCGTCTCAATGCCCATATCCGCCGCGCGGATCCGGAGATCGACATGGGTTGTCGAAGCCATCGTATCGCCGCCGGTCAAAAATACAACATTTTGGCGGACGGCATTTTCAAGCCAAAAAGGATTCTGTTCAACATCTTCGCGGTTTAAAAGTGTCACAGGTTTTCCATAAAAAGCTTCCAATTTTTCAAGGCCGGCGCCCATCAAACAAGAAGTATAAAATTCCAAATAAACAATATCGGCAGCTCGAACGGTTTCCAGTCCTTTGAGAGAAATATCTTTCTCATCATGCAATCCCAATCCGATGAAAGTCAACATAAAGAACCCATTGGAGCAATGATATTTAACGGTTTTTAATCCAAACTGGCGGGACGGGAAAGGAAATTTGAAATAAAAGAAAGGAATTATTAAAAATTATTATTAATTGAATGAGGTTACTTAGAAAATCGGGAATATCTTGAATTCTAAATAAAAATAGTTTTGAAAAAGCTTTTATACCAGATAATATAAACTATATTTGTTTTTTAATTAGAATTTATTTTCATCTGACGACAAGGAACAATCAGTATTAAGAGGCGTCAGAGTTGAAAAAACGTGCATGAAAATAATTATTAAACAATTGTGAATTGAATGATTCATAGATGAGTGGGTTAAAATTATTCAGATTCATATTCATAAATAATGCGAAAACGTTTGGCTGACATTTATTTTATTGTACGAAAATTAATAAATTGAAAATAAATTAAAAATAAATTAAAAAATCAAAAGGCAAAATAATGATTAAAAGAAATACTGTTCAAAAAATGAAGATTATGGAATATTTGATGAGCACAAAATCACACCCGACTGCCGAAGCTGTTTATGCCGAGGTGTCCAAAGATATCCCGACAATCAGTCTTTCAACCGTTTACCGCAATTTGAACACAATGGCGGAAGACGGTGAAATTTTGAAATTTGAAGTCGGCAACGAAGCGCACTTTGACGCGGATATCAGCTTCCACCACCACGTTTACTGCAAGGTCTGCAAAGCCGTTTACGACCTGCATGACACCGAAATTGCAAATTATATTTCAGAAAATGCAAAGATCCCGAACTTCAAAGTGGAAAGCACCAACCTCATTTTCCTCGGCAGATGCTGTGACTGTGTTTCCCACGTTGGCGCAGAAATGGAAATGACCTGATTCACTTCTCTTTGAGCTGAATCCATTTCTTTTTTTGCTTTTTCACTTTTCTTTTTGCTTTTTCACTTTTCTTTTTACTTTTTCACTTTTCTTTTTTTTTACTTTTTTTGTTCAACCGGTTAATTCTGATTATATTTTAACTTATTAGGAATAATTACTGTTAAATATGTTTAAAGATTATAGCGATAAGTTGTATTCTCGAAATATCACGGAATCAACAAGAGGTGAATTTATTTGACAAAAACAGAAGACAATTTAAAAGCGGCCTTTAGCGGCGAAAGCCAGGCCAGAAACAAATATGATTATTTTGCAAAAGTGGCGCGTGAGGAAGGCCACCCCTTTATCGCCAAAGTCTTTGAGGAAACCGCTCTCAATGAGATGCAGCACGCTAAAGACGAGTTTAAAAAATTGAACGGCATCGGTACCACCGCGGCCAATTTAAGAGCCGCTATCGGCGGCGAGGATTACGAAACAAAAGTTATGTATCCCGAATTTGCCGATGTTGCCGACCAAGAGGGTTTTCCGGAAATCGCCAAAATGTTCCGTCAAATTGCAAAAGTCGAAGAACATCACAGAACAAGATACGAAGCGCTTTTGGAAAGACTTGAAAAAGGCACTCTCTACAAAAGAGACGAGCCCATTCACTGGAAATGCATGAAATGCGGATACATCCACTACGGAAAAGAACCGCCGGAGATGTGCCCGTCCTGCCAACACCCGAAAGAATACTACGAGCCGGAAGACATCTTTTAATCTCACAGTCAACGGCTGAAAAAAGCTGAAAAATCCGAAAAACGAAACCGGAATGAATCCGGTTTACCTTCTTTATTTTTTTGAGTTTAAGCGGATTAAAATCATCAGTGATAAGCATTGACAATATCACTGATGATGACACGCAAAATGAATAAATCCCTCTTCCGAAGAGGGATTTTTAAATTTAAATTACTTCTCTGTTATCAATTATTCTTTTGGCTTTACCGCCCGTTCTTTCAATACTGCCGAACTCCAGCAGATCGACATTGGTGCGGATGCTCAGAACAGTCATCAATTCATCGACAACGCGCTTCTGAATTTCTTCAATCTTCAGGATATCATCGGTGAAAGCGTCTTTTGCAAGCTCCACCTGAACGGTCATTTCATCCAAATTTTTCGAGTTACGCGTCAGCACAATACAAAACTGGTTTGTGACTTCCGGAATCTTAGAAATGACATCCTGAATCTGCGTCGGGAAAACATTGACGCCGCGAACGATAATCATATCATCGACGCGTCCCATCATGCGTGAAACGCGGGTCGAACAGCGGCCGCATTCGCATTCCGGTTCAAGCAAACGCGTAATGTCGCCGGTCCGGTAACGGACATTGATTAATCCCTCTTTGGTGAGCGATGTCAGAACCAACTCTCCTTTTTCGCCTTCGGAGACCTGATCGCCGTTTTCATCCAGCACCTCCGCCAAGAAGTGGTCATCCCAAATATGCATGCCGTCCTGACAGGAGCATTCAAAGGCAATGCCCGGCCCGATCATTTCGGAAAGGCCGTAGCAGTCGTAAGCTTTGATTTCAAGCATCTCTTCAATTGTCTTTCTCATATTTTCCGACCACGGCTCCGCGCCCAAGCATCCGGTTTTCAGCTTCAATTGACCGACAAGATTGTGATCAACGGCGGTTTCCGCCAAATAGAGCGCATAGGAAGGCGTGCAATGGAAAGCGGTCACGCCGAAGTCAACCATCATTTCCAGCTGGCGCAGCGTGCTGCCGGTGCCGGCGGGAATGGCCGTGGCGCCAAGCGTTTCAATGCCGGTGTGAATGCCGAGGCCGCCGGTAAAAAGACCGTAATTGACGGAGTTTTGGAAAATATCTTTGCGGGACAGGCCGACCATTGTGAAATTACGCGCCAGAAGGTTGCCCCACGTTTCAATATCGCCTTGTGTGTAACCGACGACTTTGGGTTTTCCGGTTGTTCCCGAAGACGAGTGAATACGGACAATATCCTCCATCGGCACCGCAAAAAGACCGAACGGGTAAGTGTCCGCAAAATCCGTCCTTGTGGTTTGGGGCAGTTTTGAGATGTCCGAAAGTGACCGGACGTCATCCGGCTTAATACCCATTTCATCGAATTTACGCTTATAAAACGGAACATTCCGGTAAGCCGTTTTGACGGATTTTTTGAGGCGTTTGAATTGGAGTTTTCCAAGCTCTTTCCGCTGCATAGTTTCAATTTTCGGGTCCCAATACTTCATAATGACACTTACTCTTATTTTCGTTCAAATATTTTTCAGGTTGAAGGTTTTGATATTCAAGTAAACCGTGATAAAGTTTATCATGGTATATAAAATGGGGTTCAGGCAGAAGAGGTCCGAATAAGGATAAATCATTGCGGACTGAAAACGAAAAAAGTGAAAATGAGAATATGAAAAAAGTGAAAAGTAAGAAGACGAAAAAGTGAGAGGTAAGAAGAGGAAAAAGTGAAAAGTAAGAAGAGGAAAAAGTGAAAAGTAAGAAGAGGAAAAAGTGAAAAGTAAGAAGATGGAAGACGATTACCCCTTTGTAATGATATCGTAATCAACGTTCGCTTTAACCAAACGGGGCACTTTTCCGGCAAATCCGATATCGTTGCCTTGAATCAAAACGGCCCCGTCAATTCCGTCAACATCTGAAACAACCAAAAGCGCTTTTTCAATATTTTCGGCGCCCTCCTCTTTCAAAGCATTGCCGAGAGCCGTTGCCGCCGCGTCTCCCAAAGAAACATTTTCGGAAAAAATAATGGCCGCATCCGCAATGCCGAAACTGACGGAAGGTCCGACCGTACCCGAAGAGGTGCAGATGCCCAAGATGCCGTCCGCGGGTTCAATGAGAAAGCCGGTGTTTTGAACGCTACTGCTTCCCGCATAGATTCCGACAACGGCCGGTTCGCTGCCCGCGTTATAAATCGCTATGTCGCCGCCGTTATCTACGAGTGCGAAGACGGCGCCCGCTTCCTTCATTTTTATTACTGCCGCTTCGGCAATCGTGCCCGCGACCGCACTCATGGGACCGATGTCAAAAGTGTTGCCGGCCCAAATCATTCTTTGAATGAGGGGAGGCGCGTTTTCATCGGCATCGTAAGCTTCCATCGTCACTTTGAAAAAAGGATGAGCGGAGATATAATTTTCAATAATGAGACGGGAGGCGAAAATCTCCGCCTTGGCGACGTCGATCCATTCGGCGCGGTCCGCCAAAATCGTGACAATGGTTTCCTTCAGTTGGAAATGTTCTCTTTGATACATGATCTTTGGTATGTCTTTGGTATGTCTTTGGTATGTCTTTGATATGTCTTTGATATGATAAAAAACGAAATGAAGCGATAAAATATCACAAATGTCACAGATCGAATAAAAATAATGGAGAAAACGGAAATCCGGTTTCATGGATTTAAAAATTAAATTTTGGAGCGGATTTTGTCGATTCTGGCAACGGCTTCGTTGATGCGGTCAACCTCTTTGGTCAGCGCGAAGCGGACATAGCCTTCGCCGGCGCTGCCGAAACCGACGCCGGGCGTTACGACAATTCCGGTCTCTTCCAACAGAAGTTTGGCAAAAGCCATCGATGTTGTTCCTTCCGGAACGGGGCACCAAAGATAGAAAGTGGCTTTTTGGGGCTTGACTTCCAAACCGACGGATGCCAGACCTTTGACAAGAACGTCGCGTCTTTCCTGATAGACTTTATTCATATCGGCAACGCACGCCTGAGAAGAGGTCAGCGCGGTGATACCGGCGCGCTGAACGGCATCAAAGACACCGGAATCGATGTTGGCCTTCACCTTTCCAAAACCCGCAATCATTTCTTTGTTGCCGGCGGCAAAGGCAAGACGCCAGCCGGTCATGTTGTATGTTTTGGACATGGAATAAAGCTCAATGCCGATGTCTATGGCGCCGTCGGCTTCGAAGAAACTCGGCGCCTTGTAATCATCGTAAACCATTTCGGAATAAGCGTTGTCGTGAACAACTAAGATATCATTTTCTTTGGCGAATTCAACGGTTTCTTCAAAGAATTTTTGATCGGCGACGGCGCCGGTCGGGTTGTTCGGATAGTTGATAAACATCATTTTCGCTTTCCGGCAAACGTCTTTGGGAATGGCGTCATAGTCCGGCAGGAAATTGTTTTCGCTCAGAAGCGGCATATCATAGGGAATACCGCCGGCAAACTTGGTACCGATCGCATAGACCGGATAACCCGGATTCGGACAAAGGACAATGTCTCCCGGATCAACGAATGCGAGCGGAACATGCGCGACGCCTTCTTTGGAACCGATTAAAGACAGAATCTGTGTTTTCGGGTCAAAGTCCAATCCGCGCGTGTCTTTGCACCACTTGGCGGCAGCTTCGCGAAAGGCCATCAAACCCGTGTAGGACGGATACCTGTGGTTGACCGGGTCGGCGGCCGCCTGAATCATGGAATCGACAATGTGTTTCGGGGTCGGCCTGTCGGGGTCGCCGACGCCTAAATCGATTACGTCGACGCCTTTGTTAATGAGGGCTTGTTTGGACTCGTCAATCGAAGCAAAAAGGTAAGGCGGAAGCGTTTCAATTCGTTCTGCGTATTTCATGAAAATCACTCTTCGGAGACTGAATGGTTTGAATTCGATATTATTAATGAGATTTCCGTTTTCGTCTTTTTTGAGAGGATGATTCAATATTTAATATTTTGCACCTGTCCTGTTTAAACATATACATGATCCGATTCAAAACAATTATAATAAGTCAGGGGATATTGTCACTGTGAAAAAGGATGAAATAAAAAAACGAAAAAATAAAGAATGGATGAATTGTTATGCGTCATGTCATGGAAATGGTGGGCAATGCCCGCGTTGTGATTGAGAACGGTCAGGTTGTCGAAGTATCCAGCCCGGAAATTTCATGGTGTCCTCTTTTTGAAAAGGCGCGCGGCATGAAAGAGATCACGCCGGAAAAAATTAAAGAAAATATGGAATTTCGTATGAAGACATTCGGATTATTCACGCCCGACCGCCTTTTAGATGATTTTGAAGATTTCGTCGGTTTCGGGGCGTCAGAAACGATGATGTCGGGGCTGCAGCACGGCGTTATTGACGCGTCCGTCAGCGTTTGCGACGGCGCGGGAACCGTCATTACAGATAACCCGTCGCTCGTACAGGGAATGGGCGCCCGTATGTCAGGCCTTGTCGAAACCTCTCCGATTCCCGAAACCATTCAAAAAATAAAAGACCGAAACGGCATTGTTTTGGATGAAAAAACCGCCGTCATCGATTCGCTCGCAGGCGCAAAAAAAGCGGCGGAACTCGGATTCAAGCGAATCGCAGTCACGACCGTGGATGCCGAGATCGCCGCCGATATCCGAAAAATCGAAAAAGAGACGGAGGCGCGCTTCATTATTATCGCCGTTCACACAACGGGACTGAATCGGACAAAATCGAAACTGATGGCCGAAAACGCGGATATTATCACGCTATGCGCTTCGCGCGCTTTAAGAGAAATCAAACCGCTGCTTCAGGTCGGCACGTCCGTTCCTTTGGTTGCGCTGACGCAGGCCGGCCGGGAATTGCTGCTCGAGCGGGCAAAATACGTCAACAGTTCTCTTTTGGTTAATACAATGCCGCTTCCGTATCTGCCGGAACAAAAACAGCCGAAATAAACAGAAACAAGCTGAAATGAGCTGAAGTAAGCCGAAATGAAAAAGAACAAAAGCGGCAAAACAAAAAACGGGTGAAAAGACGTGGATTTAAGCGGAATTTATGATGTCATCGTTGTCGGCGGCGGCCCCGCCGGATCGACGGCGGCCCGATACGCCAAGTTGAACGGCCTTTCCC
>WRDC01000033.1 GCA_009783635.1 Methanimicrococcus sp.
AACCCATTGCACTAAGTTAATCTCAAAAACAAATGATGGTGTGATTAAATATGGCTTACAGTTTAGGAATTGATGCAGGCGGTACATACACAGATGCGGTTTTGGTTCGCGAAGAAGACGGCGCCGTGGTTGAAGCCGGAAAAGCGCTGACGACTTACCCCGATCCGATCGGCGGTATTAAAGAAGCAATCAAACTTTTGGATTTTGAAAAATTGAAAGAGGTTAATGTCGTTTCCTTGTCAACAACGCTTTCCACCAATACGATTTTGGAAAACAAAGGCTTTCCTGTCGCTTTAATTATGGTCGGCGACTATCAGGTCCCCGAAGTTCTGCCGACGCAGATGTATTGCATTGTTAATGGCGGTCATGACAGCAACGGAGAGGAACTTAAGCCGTTGGATCTTGAGGCGGTTCAAAAATTTGCCGAGAAGTTTAAAGATAATGTGTCGGCGTTCGCTGTTTCATCTCTTTTCAGCACACGGAATGCCGAACACGAGCTTCGCGTGAAAAAAGAAATATTGGAACGGACCGGTCTTCCCGTTGTCTGCGGTCATGAGCTGTCCCAGGACCTCGGCGCTTACGAACGCGCAGTGACAGCCTTTTTAAATGCCCAGCTGATTCCGATTACATACAACTTTACCAAATCCATTGTTGCCGAAATGGAAGAAATCGGGATGAACGCAACGCTTCTGATGCTTAAATGTGACGGGTCGGCCGTCAGCATTGAAGAAGCGCTTGAAAAACCGATCGAAACTATTTTTTCAGGTCCTGCTGCCAGTTTGATGGGCGCGGCATATTTGTCCGGATTGAAAACATGCGCTATGATCGATATCGGTGGCACCAGTACGGATGTCGCGCTTTTAACGGACGGTCTTCCGGAAATGGATGAATCCGGCGCCGTTGTCGGCGGCTGGTCCACCCGCGTCAAAGCCATCCGAATGGAAACCGTTGCGACCGGTGGCGACAGTCACGTTTATGCAACCGATGACCCGAACCAGCGAATTTATTTGGGACCTTTGCGCGTTATGCCGCTTTGCCGTGCCGCTGTTCTTTATCCCGGCTTTTTCGAAAAGCTGGAAGCGACCAAGCTGCCGCCGCGGAAATATATTTCCCAATATATCCTTCCCTCCGTTTTCTATATCAAAACGGATTTCCCGCCGATTGAGATGACGCGGCTGGAAGAGGTCATTTATGACATTATTGATTCGGACATACCGGTTTCATGGAGCGATATGTTTGAGCGTTTAGATAAGAAAATGCCGATGTCTTCCGTTTTGGAATCTCTGGTCAAAAAGCGTTTGATCCAGCCGATCGGCTTTACACCAACGGACGCTCTTCATATTTTGGGTGAATATGATGAATGGGATGCGAAAGCGTCTCTTGTCGGCGCTCAAAAGGTTGACCGTCTGACGCACAAAAATCCTGAAGAGTTTGCGCTTTATACGAAACGCCGCGTGGCTGAAAATATGTCGGCGAGTCTGATTGGGTATTTGGTTCCGGGGATTTCTAAAAGGGATGTTGAAAAGGTTATTTCCGGCCGGTATCACACAAAGTTTGCCGTTTCCGTTCCGATTGTTTTAATCGGCGGTCCCTCCAAAGCTTATGCCGAGGAAATCGGCCGGCTGATTCAGGGAGAAATTTTAACGCCGCGCTTTTCGGATGTCGGAAACGCAGTCGGGTCACTCGTCGGCCAAGGCGTTTACAGAATGGAAGTCTTGATCAAGAAAAATATTCGCAAAGAAGATGACAAAGAAGTTGTTGATTATATGTTATTCCATGAAGGCAAACGGATGGCATATGCGGTTTATCAGGAAGCCTTTGACGAAGCCGTCAGAATCGGCAACGAAGTCGTTTGGTCCAAAATGCGGAAAACGGGATTGGAAGAACACCAAATCAACATTTCATATACAAAAAAGGAAATGAAAGTCGGTTCGGACATCCCCTATGAGACAAAATTGATTTTTGTCGGCGTCGGTACATCCCGATATGATACGGAAACCGATAAGATTCCGGATTTCGTGAAATTCATTAACCCCGAGAAAAGCAAACGCGCGTAATCAAAAATTGCGGCCTCCGTTTCGCTCCGGTCGCCATTTCCTTCTGACCGGAGTCTGCGCTCGTTTAAGGGGCGCCTTCGGCACCTCGGATGCCGCGGGGATGCCTTGGCACCTCGAATGCCGCGGGGATGCCTTGGCACCCCGTTATCTCTTTTTATATTCGGTATCCTGTCTCCTTTTTTATATTCAGTACCCCGTTTCCCTTTTTATATTCGGTCCCCTGTCATCCTTTTTATCCTCAGTAGCCTGCCTCCCTTTTTATATTCGGCCTCTCAGTGATTGAATTATCATTCCGTTTTGAAATGAAAATGGAGTTGATACAATCCCGTTTATCTTTTTTTCTCAGTTTGCTTTATATATTACTTTGAGTTTGTCTGTTCCGTTTATTTGTTTTTTCTTTTGGCCGGTCAGGCTGTTTCTTTTAAAAACAACTTTAAAGAACATCATTCATTACCGCTGAGTGACAAACATGAGCGCTGTAAAATCGAATACGGGAAGAAATATTCTTGGGACAGAAGATATCAAAAAGCTGCTGCCCAGATTTGCCGTTCCCAGCGTTATTGCGATGCTTGTCGGCGCTCTTTATAATATTGTCGACCAGATTTTCATCGGGCAAAGCGTCGGTATGCTCGGAAACGCGGCAACGAACGTCGCTTTCCCGCTTGTCACGATTGCAACCGCCCTCGGATTACTTTTCGGTGTCGGCGGCGCTTCAAATTTTAACCTTTATCTCGGCGCCGGCAATAAAGAACGCGCCAAAAAAGTCATCGGAAACTCTTTATTTTTATTGGCCGCTTCCGGTATCGTTGTTTTTATTATCATTCATATGTTTTTGAGCCGGCTTGTGATTTTATTCGGCGCGCCGGAGGCCGTTTTTCCGTTAGCGCTTGAATACATTTCCATCACATCGTTCGGACTTCCGTTTTTGATTTTCTCCGTCGGCGCCAGCAATATCATCCGCGCTGACGGAAGCCCGAAATATTCCATGTATTGTTTGATGTCCGGCGCCGTTTTGAATATTATTTTGTGCGCTCTTTTCATTTTCGGATTCAATATGGGCATTGCCGGCGCGGCTTGGGCAACCGTTATCAGCCAGATTGTTTCCTGCGCAATCGCCGTGTTTTATTTTACGCGGTTTAAATCGGTTGTTTTGGAAAAGAAAGATTTTACTTTGGACAGGTTCATCATCAAGCCGGTTATTTACCTCGGCGCCTCCAGTTTTTTGAATCAGATTTCCATGGTGTTCGTTCAGATTATTTTAAATAACGCGGCGGCTTACTATGGCGGTCTTTCCATTTATGGCAGTGAAATTCCGCTTGCTGTTGCCGGTATCATTTCCAAAGTCAGTATGATTTTTATTTCCGTCATCATCGGCGTTTCTCAAGGCGGGCAGCCGATCGCGGGTTTCAATTATGGCGCCAAAAATTACGGGCGCGTCAGAGAAGTTTTCAAATTGGTTATCGGAATCTCACTTCTGATTTCGGTCCTTTCGTTCTTGTGTTTCCAGCTGTTTCCACTCTCAATCATTAAGATTTTCGGCAACGGCAGTGATTTGTATTTTGAATTTGCCGTCCGGTTCTGCCGGATTTACCTGTTCATGATGATTGTCATCGGTATCCAGCCGGCTTCATCCATTCTGTTTACAGCCATCGGCAAATCGTACAAAGGCGTTTTTCTGGCAATGACCCGCCAAGTGCTTTTGTTGATTCCGCTTTTGATTATCATGCCGGCTTACTTTGGTATTGACGGCGTTTTATATGCGGGGCCGATTGCCGACGGCATTGCGGCGGTGGTTGCTTTTATTTTCGTTTACCGAGAGCTTAAGAGGCTGAAGACAATGGAAAATGAAGAAAATCTGAAAAGAGAGCAGCCGGCAGCAGCCGTTTGATTTTATATTCATTTTATCGGTATCCGTTTTCGTCTTTGTTTTTGAGTTTTGTTTCCTGTTTTGTCTCTGTTTTGTTTCCTGTTTTGTTTCCTGTTTTGCCTCTGTTTTGCCTCTGTTTTGCCTCTGTTTTGTTTCCTATTTTTGTTTGTGGTATCCGTTTGAATCTTTTCGGTTACGCCTTTCTTTTACCTATTTTCATCAATCGGATTTTTTATATTTTCATTAATCTGTTTTGAAAATTAAATCGGTTTTGTTTTATTCAAATAACCCAAAATCTTTATAATTACGTTATCCTTTTTTGCTTGTACTGTTAAAATCCCTTATCCGTAACAATTAATAACTTAATTGTTATAGGGGTAGTTGACAATTTTTTTAAGGATTGATTGCTATGACGCTTAAAGAAAACTTGTTAAAAGCCTTAAACGGCGAAGAAGTTGCAAAGACTCCTGTTGTGTCCATGACACAAACAGGCACCGTTGAATTGATGGACGCCGTCAATGCGCCGTGGCCGGAATCTCAGGCCAACGCAAAGATGATGACAGACCTCGCTATCGCCGCACATGAACTCTGTGGCCTCGAAGCTGTCCGCCTCCCCTACTGTTTGACCGTCCTTGCCGAAGCAATGGGCTGCGAAATCAATATGGGAACAAAAAACAGACAGCCCTCTGTTATTGCTCACCCGTACGAAAAACCCGAAATGCTTGACGCAGCAACCAAACCCGATTTGAAAGCGGCCGGCAGAATCCCTGCCGTTCTTGAAGCCATCAAAATGGCCCGCGGCAGAATCGGTCCCGACGTTCCGATTATCTGTGGTATGGAAGGCCCGATCACTCTCGCTTCCGACCTTGTCAGCGTCAAATCATATATGAAATGGTCCATCAAAAACCCCGATGCGCTCGCCAAAGCCAACGCCTTTGCCAACGAAGCCGCCATCGAATACGCCAACTTAATGGTTGCCGCCGGCGCAGACGTTATCTGTATCGCCGACCCCGTGTCCTCTCCCGACTTGATGAGCCCGCAGGACTTCCATGACAAACTCATGGGCGTCATCACCGAATTCGCTGACAGAGTCAACGCGCCCGTTGTTCTCCACGTCTGCGGTAACGTGGCCGCCATCCTTAACGACATGGCCGACTGCCACTGCAAGGGTCTCAGCGTTGAAGAAAAAGTTGAAGACCTTGCCGGCGCTGTTGACAAAACAAAAGGCCGCGCTACCATGATCGGCAACGTTTCCAGTCCCTTCGTCCTTTTGAGCGGCGACGCCGCCAAAGTCGGTGAAGCCGTGAAACGCGCCCTTGACTCCAAAGTCGCCATCCTTGCGCCAGGTTGCGGTATCGCGCCGATGACTCCCTCCGCCAACATTAAAGAAATGGTTGCGGCAAGAGACAAATACTTCCAGTAAACCTTTTTAAATCAGAGAAAAGGCAATTGCCTTTTCTTATTTCTGTTTTTTCAACTTAGGATTCGGGTACTGCTAAGTATAGCTAAGTATAATGTTCCGGCAAATATTCCGGTAAATTGCCCCGGTCATTGCAATTAAAAGAGAGTGATAAAACCAAAGTTTTACGGGAATATTTATTCAAATCGCGTCTTTAACTTCCGCCGTTTAAGCGCGATAATATTTTCCGGTACATTCTTTTACCGTAATTTCAATCACGGCGGTCATTTTAAGTGCGTCTTCAAATTCGATTCCCGATAAAGACGGCGTATATTTCTCGACAATCCTGTCCAACGCTTCCGTTTTCAACGTTTTGTCCTCAATTACTTTTGCCGTTCCCGTGATGATCACGCTTTGGTATTGTGTGTTCACGTCACAGGGGTTGCTTATTTCAGGCATAATGAGTGTTTCAAATTGATCCGCTTCAAAGCAGACATTCGGATTGGCGGCGATATTATCCAATTTCTGCCCCCTTGTCAGGCCGTGAATGTAGACTTTTTGATTATGCCAAGCAAAATGGACGGGAATAACATACGGAACGTTTCCGGCGTTCACGGTTGCCAAACGGCCAACCATTGAGTTATCCAGCAGCTGATTCATCTCTTTTTCCGTGAGTTGGTGTGTTTTCATTCGGTTTTGCATCTTTTGAATCTCCTTTATTTTTGATTTCTTGTTTTTATTCTCCCTTTTCAATCTCTTGTTTTTCCTTCTCCTTTTTCAATTTCCCTTTTTTTAATCTTCTCTTTTTAATTTCCTGTTTATCAATCTCTGTTTTAAAGAAGAATCGGTTTTTTCGAGTCGCTTTCTAAAACCTGTTTTTCAAATGCCAAATTTTTTTCTGACAAAAAAACACTGACAGAATCATTTACAATATCTTCCAAAGCCGCTTTTTTAACATTGGTCACGGCTGCCAAAAACCGCAGTTCGTATTTGCCGCCGTTTTCGATTTTTTCCTGAGGAATGTACTCCGCTTCAATCAGCCTGTCATCCGGTCCCGCCGTTTGGCTGACTTTAATGAGCGTATCCTCCACTTTAACAGTCATTTTGATGTGCCCGACAAAAGACGGATTCAATTTGGTAATTTCCATACCCGCAGCCGTCACGATTCCTTCAAGAAGAGCGCCGGCGTCTTTGACGGAGAGTTTTCCCCCGGCGTGATATAATCCGGAACAAGCGCTGATATTTGACACTTCTATCGAGTTTGTCCTCTCCGTCACTTTTGATTTTGCTTCGGCGCCGCCGGCGTCGATCGGGTTGAAAACAGTTTCGCCTTCCGTCATCATCAGCCGATAGAGTTTATCAACCGACTCGTTCTCCTTCGCCGACATCCGAATTTGATAAGCGTCCGGATTCATATCTTTCAAAAAAGTTTCAACGCTTTGGATTTTTTCTTCGCCGGCCAAATCCGTTTTGTTAATTCCGATGACGTCCGCTTCCCTCAATTGCTGTTCCACGAATTTGGGAATTTGATTCATTTCCGCCGTAAACCGCGAAACATCAACAAGCGTTATGATTGGCGCAAACGACATCATCACGTTCATTCCGAGAAGTTCGTCCCGAATCTGGCTTGGAAAAGACAGTCCGGTCGGCTCCATAATTAAAATATCAGGCTTGTAAATGTCCGCCAATTCCGAAACCGTTACTTTCAGGCTGTAAATCAGAGAACAGCAGATGCAGCCGTTTGTAATTTCCTTGGACGGGATACCCGCAACTTCCAGCGCATTCCCGTCAATTCCGACTTCGCCGACTTCATTTACAATCAATGCCACGCGTTTATTATCCGCCGCCATTTTTTTGATTAGTTTCAAAACCGTTGTCGTTTTTCCGCTTCCCAAAAAACCGCCGATAATGAAAACTTTCATGAAACTCCTTCTCTTTTTGCATTCGTTTTTTAAATTAATGAAACCAACTCATAAAGCGCACTCTTCGGGTCATCCGCTTTTACAATACCGGACGCTAATAAAACACCCTTGGCTCCGAGTTCGATGGCCGCTTTTAAATCTTCTCCCTGTGAAATGCCGGCGCCGCATAACACTTTAACATTCGGGCTGATCCGGGCGGCGGCATCTACCGAGTCTGTAATAATGTCCGGGTCGGCTTTTGAAACAGGAACGCCTGACCCGATCAATGCCGGCGGCTCAATTGCGACGTATGTCGGATTGAAGGCCGCGGCCGCGGCGGTCGTTGCGACATTGTTCGTGCAAATCACGCTCATCATTTTGTTTTCTTTCAAAACGGCGACAGAGCTTTCAATGTCCGCAAGCGTCAAACGGCGCTCCGAGTGATTAACTAAGCTGCCGACGGCGCCCGCTTCTTTGATTGCTTTGGCGTAAATTTTTCCGGTATGGCTGCCCGGTCCGGCGCCATCGACGTGCTGGGCGTAAACGGGAATATCCACAGCGCGCGCAACGCGGTGAATATCCGGAATTTGCGGGGCAATCGCAATTTCAACACCCGCGGATTCCGCAATTTCGCGGCAGGCTTCTGCCAGTTTCACGGCATTTTCGCCGGTTCCTTCGTCATAAGTTTTGCAGTTGAGTAAAATAAAAACAGACATATTCTCACCAATTGTACTGATGAAGAATACAGCGTGATGGTTTAATAAAATTTGTACCAAAGCTGTGAATCTCCGGTATTTTCTTTCTTTTCTTTCTTTTCTTTTTCTGCCGAATCGTTATCTGAAAATCGCAGGGAAAAGCCTTAAAAAATAAAACACAACGAACTTTAAAAAAGAAAAACAGAGTGAAACGCCTTAAAAAAGAAAAAAATGAAAACGAATCGAATGATTGTTTATAACTCTTATAATTTGAAAAAAAGCAGACGGGGTGCCAAAGACACCCCCTAAAAGCATTCTGATTCCGATCCGGAATGAAAAATCTAACCGGAGTGAAGCAGCGGTCGTTTTTTTAGAAATCGGTCATAATTCTGAACTGATCAATTTCAGGGTTGCCGATTTTTGCGATAAATTGCTCGGTGGTTCCGCGGATATCTTTGGAACCCGTGATAGCGCGGCCGACAACTAAAATATCGGCTTTGGCTTTGATCGCGAGCGGAATTGTGTCAAGCTTCACGCCGCCCGCAACGGCAATAAATGTTTTCGGGCAGATTTTCTTGATTTCGTCAATGCTGCCCCACGCGTATTCGTTGTTTTCAACGTCAATGCCGCGGTGGAGTTCGACAACATCCGGAATTGCGCCTTTTGCAACCAATTCTTTAAGCAGCGGGACCGGGTTTTCCAAGTTGAGTGTGTCAACAATGGCGTAAATGCCGGTCTTGTGGGCTTCTTCGATTGCTTTGACGATTGTGGGGACCGGCGCGAGCGCGGAAACGACAACTGCGTCACCGGCGGCATCGGCAACCATTCTGGCTTCCAGATTGCCCGTGTCAAGCGTTTTGAGGTCGGCAACGATAAAGGCGTCAGGTCTGGCCTCGCGGATCTTGGAAATCACATCGGTGCCGAAACGCTTGATGAGCGGCGTGCCGGCTTCAATCAACAGGTGGTCATTTTGCGGCAGTTCTTTAACGGCTTTGAGAACGAAGTCCAGACTTGTCGTGTCAAAGGCCACCTGAAGGTACGGCGGGTTCCAGAGTCTGGAGACTTTGAATCCCATAATGGCGTGCGTTGATTTGTTGGATTCTTCCAAAACTTTGTCAACGGTCGGGAATCCTTCAAGAGCTCTTTTGATTGCCAATTTCGTAGCCCCATAGTTAAATCTGTAAATTTTACTGAAATCTTCGGCATCGGGCGCAATAAAGACACTGGCAATGATGACAATGTCATTGACGATATTTTTGGGGATGATTCCTTCTTCAACAGCATCGGCAACAGCTTTCGCAACGGCTGATTGAGCGGGGCCGAAAATCTTAGAGGTGTCCGCACCCTTTTTCAATGTCACTTTCGGGACAATCAGTGTGGAGGGTTTGGTCGGCAGATTTGGACGGATGACGGACAAAAGCGGGGTGTGTCCGGCGGAAAGCTGCGTCATGCCGGTTGCGAATGCCTGACCGACCGGGCCGTCTTTTGAGCCGATCATTAAATCAACGTGAGCAAGCTCGGAACCTGTACCGATCAGGGCTTCTCCGATTTCAAAATAGGGCAGTTTTGTATCTTTAGCCATTTTATTGTTTCTCCGATTCTGATGGAATCAAAAATAAAAAATCAAATTAAATAAGAAATCAAATTAAGTCGCGATGAATGATAAATTAAACAACTCATAATAATTTGAACCTTTTTATTGACGTGTGCTTGGGAATTAAACGTCAAACATAAATAATCTTTGTCATGGGGGTTATTTACCCCCGAATGCCGACTTGAAGGCAACTTGAATGCCGCCCAAACGCAGGTTCGTATGCTGACCTGAACACAAGTTTAATATGCTGACAACACCGGCTTGTATGCCGGCTGAACACAGGTTTGTATGCTGACCCGAAACCAACTCGTATGCTGACCCGAACATCGACTGTATGCCGGCTGAACACGGGCTCGTACTGACCGAAGGCAGGTTTATTCCTGCAGCTGATGAATCGTGGACCGTGAACGGAAATGATGGAACATTTGACTGCCCCATTCCTTTGCCTCTCTGTCGAAAGTCACGAGGTCGTGATTGAAAAAGTAACCGCCTTTATTGAAAAACGACATTGCGATGAACTTGTCTGTAATGGTGCAGGAGGCCAGTTTGATTTCGGGGCAGACAAAGAAACGCACATTGTTAAAGCGCATATATTTGTAATAAACTTCAGGATAATCGTTTGCGAGCCGGTCAATGACGATTTGTGTCAGGATGAAGGAGACGGCAATTTCCTGCTCGGCCAGATATAAAAAGTCACTGATGTACTCTTTTCTGAAAATAGATGAAATTTCAATCAGAGATTCGACTTTTCCGAGGTTTTGTTCAACCAAAGCCGTCCGGTCAAAGATGTGCGCCTTGTCGGGATAATACAGTTTTGTTTCCCCGAGTTCTCCGATCCTGTTGATTAAATGCGGCGGCAGCGCCGAGAAATCGGCTTCCGCCCAATATTCCGGCGCGGTGTCAAATATCATGAACATATCCAATATGTACTTCATCTCTCTGACCGTATAGGAACCGAGAGGCGTTAAAGAAAAGACGCCGTTTTTTTCCTGAATCAGGAAGTTGCGGATCAAAATTCGTATCTGGACCATAATCGGGCTGGACTTTGAATTCAAATGCGTTTTGATATCGTCAATGGTTTTGGGCCCTATCAAAAGGAAAAGAAGTATTTGCCTTCTTTTTTCAGATAAGAACAGAACATCTAAAATGGATTCATCTTTCATTTTGAACCGTCTCCGTCAAATCTCTTTCCTTTTAACCGATCTGTTTTTCAAATATTCATACAGTTCATTTCCCCATTGAACGGCGCTGGGAGACCGGGCGGCCAGAAAATCGTAATCCAAATTTCCGGCGGTTGAATACAGCACCATCAACAGCATTTTGTCCGTCACCGTCACTTCGGCGATGCGGATATCGGCCTGACAAACGTACAGCTCGGTTCTTTCCAGCTGAAGCAGATTATTGATTTCCGTTCTGTATTCCTTTGCCATGTCCACAATGTAATCGCTGGTTGTAATGGACAGCGGCGCGCCCGCCATTAGTCTTTCGTAATAGACCGGAACATATTCGGGCGCGTAATATGTGATAAAAGTTTTGATTGAGTCCGCTTCGCGGATGTATTCGTTGATAATGGGGTTCGGGTCATAATAAACTGACCGGAGGTCGATTTCAATGATTTCAAAATCGCCGATTTCCCGGATCCGGTTGAACAGGTTTTCCGGAATTTCGCTTGTATCGTGTTCACTCCAAAATTTCGGGTTCTTGCTGAATACATGAAGGTTTTTAACAAACGGGGTAACCTTTTCCGCGACGGCTTCTCCAAGCGTTGTTAATTCATATGTGCCGTCATTTTGGACGACCAAATTATTGTCCACTAACACTTTAATTTGCGGCAGGATTGAGACAGATGTTTCATTCAGCTTGGACTTTATTTTTTCAATCGTCAAAGGTCCTTTTTCAAAAAGCAAAATCAAAACAGCTTTTCGTTTTTCGGACAAAAATACCGTTTCAATTAAAGAATTCATTCACTGGTCCCCCTCTTTCATTTACCTGCCCTCTCCATGTTTTGATAAACGAACAATCACATATTGAATTGGTTTTATTCATTAATTAAATAATCGCTTTACAATCCAAACCTCGAAAATTACAGCCTTCGCTTTTGGCTCCGCCGCAATTTTTCAGAGAGAACGGAAAGGAAGGTTTGCGTAAAAAATCGCCCCCTTACTTTGTTTTCATTTCCGAGTTTGAACACGGACTTGGACGCGGTCTTAGACACGGGCTTGGACACGGACTTGGGCACGGACTTCGATACAGACTTGAAACTGACTCAGATACGAACTTGGAAAATATGAATCAGCGTTCAAAAACGAATTTTTAAATATCGGAAATCTCGATACATATTGTAGTATTTATTCATACAAAGCCGGCCGCCAATTTCAATATAAATGGAAGCGGCCGTTTTTTTCTTTAATTGAAATGGGGAACATAAGTAAATGTTTGTACCGCTGACCTTCTTCGATGCGATTTATGATTATGAGGACGCCGAATACGTTATTTTCGGCGCGCCGTTTGACGGAACGTCTTCTTTTCGCACGGGCAGCCGCCGGGCGCCTGACAAGATGAGAGAAGTGGCGATCAACTTTGAAACATACAGCCCGAAATATGATTTGGATATGACCGATATTTTGGTCCATGACGCCGGAAACTCTTTCGTTTCCGTCAACGTTGATGAAACTTTACAGTGGGTCTACGAAGACGCCAAACAGATCGTTGACGACGGCAAATTCCCGATTATGATTGGCGGCGAACACTCGATGACGTATGCGCCCGTTAAAGCCTGCTACGATGCCTGTCCTGAAAAAGACGATTTCGCCGTTTTGGTTTTGGATGCTCATTTTGACCTGCGCGATGAGTTCCGCGGACTCAAAAACAATCACGCCTGCGTCTCCCGACACATTATTGATGATATTACCAAAAAATACGTCTCCATCGGAATCCGCAGCGGCCCGCGTGAAGAATGGGAATTTGCGAAAGAAAAAGGAATCAAATTTTTCACCGCCGACGATGTTTATGAAACGGGCATTAAAGAAGTCATCAAAGAGGCGATGGAATATTTGAACAGCAGCCACATTTATCTGTCACTGGATATGGATGTGTTGGACCCGTCTTACTGTCCGGGCCTCGGCACGCCTGAGCCGTTCGGCCTGACCGACCGCGAAGTCCGGGAAGCGCTCCGCGCCTTCGCGCCCAAGACGATCGGTTTTGACGTGGTTGAAATCACGCCGGAATACGACAACGGCATTTCCGCGCTTTTGGCGACAAAATTGATGAGAGAATTTATTTTTGCCCGCGAAGCAAGCAAAAGAAATTAAAAAATATGCGACACGCTTGGGAATTCGTTTTTTAAAGAAAAAACGGTAAAATAAAAAGGAAAGCAAAGGCCGGAATATGTGCTTTCCCCTTTCTTTTTTAGTGTGTATGAATCAACAATCATTTTGAAGTATTGTCATATGCAACTTGTCAAATCCCAATTTATCGAGATGTTTGAAGACCCGGTGCAGAACCCGCTGGAGTGGGATAAAAAGCCATTTGGAAATACC
>WRDC01000034.1 GCA_009783635.1 Methanimicrococcus sp.
TACAGATTCAGCTTCGCGAACACCGTCGTCAATAATTTCATTGCGCTTTGCATCGATTTCCGCTTCGCCGGAGCGAAGGGCGTTCTGGGCGGCTTTCACCGCTTCTTCCTCGCCGTCTTCAAGAATCTGGCGGGCTTCTGCGCGTGCTTTTGCAATTTTTTTATTTTTGTCTTCGGTGGCCTCGCTTACTGCTTTTTTTGCATCTTCTTCTGCCATTTTGATTTCAGATAAGATTTCATTGTTAGCCATGCGAATACCGTCTCTAATGATTTTATTTAGTAAATGAACAATCGTTGCGGTTGCGTCAATTATTCATTTGATTAAAAGGGTAAAGTAGTCAACCATTACCCATTATATAAGCAAATTGGTTAAACGATACGTTTTCAATTACTTTGACGAACCGGTTTCATTTTCCATCATGAACAATCATGATTGAATCAAACGGTCGGAACTTTGCCGCAGACATATGTTTTTGGCAAAAAGCCCCAAAATGCAAAACGAATAAAGAAGACTATAATTAAAAAGGTTTTGCCAAATTCATAAAAATGTGAACGATAGAATGAAATGTAAACGTCCGGCACTATCATGTTCAATCGTTGTAAAATGTCTCGGTTCATTTTTATATTTCAGAGATGTTTGTAGAGATGTTTGTAGAATAGATAAAAACCAAAGTTTGAAACTTTAAAACAAAATTTGAAATTTTATAAACTTGAATTTGAAACTTTAAAACCAAAATTCAAAATTTGAAACTTTATAAACCCGAATTTGAAACTTTAAAACCAAAATTCAAAATTTTAAAACAAAATTTGAAATTTTATAAATCTGAATTTGAAACTTTAAAACAAAAACTCAAAATTTTAAAAAAAATTGAAACTTAAAACAAAGTTTGAAATTTTATAAGCCTGAATTTGAATTTTTGAAAAAAATAAAACTTTAATTTGATTATTTACAAGACAAAAAGGATCGTTATGCCCGAAATTCCGATTACCGACAATCATATGCATATTGACATTGTCCGCGGCCGCGGTTTGGATGCCGTCCGCGATTTTAAAAATGCCGGCGGAACACACGTTTTTCTTGTGACTTTGCCGAGCCGCCATTTGGGCGTTTTTGTTAAAAAATCCGAAGATTACGACCTCGTTTTTCGACAAACCATCAACATAGCCGAAAAAATGACGGCGGAAGGCGTTAAAACATTTCCGGTTCTGGGGATCCATCCGGTCGATATTTTGTATTTGTCGGAAGAAAACGGAATCGGAAAAGCCGTTGAGATCATGCGCGGCGGATTTGATTTGGCGGCGTCATATGTTCAAAAAGGAGAGGCGGTCGCCCTGAAATCGGGACGGCCTCATTTTCCCGTTCCCGATGATATCCTGAACGCTTCCAATGACGTGATGAGTCATGTTTTTGGACTGGCCAAGGATTTGAAATGCGTCGTTCAGCTTCATGTCGAAGATATGACGGCGGACAGTTTGAAAAGCATCTTCGGAATCGCCGAAAAAGCCGGAATCCCCGCGGAAAAAGTGATGAACCACCATGCGACACCGCTCGTTGACGAAGCCGGATCCTACGGTATTTGGCCGAGTATTCCGGCCGCCAAAGATAATATTGAAAACGCTTTGAAACAGGGGACCCGCTTTTTAATGGAAACCGATTATGTTGACGACCCCGACAAACCGGGCTTTGTTCTCGGACCCAAAACCGTTCCCAAAAAGACAAAAAAGCTGATCGAAATATACGGCGAAGAACCGTTTTGGAAAATCCATCAGGAAAATCCGAGCCGGATTTACGATGTCGATATTGAAATTTGAGCTTTTTTAAAAAAAAATGTGAGAAGCGAAACACCGTTTTTTATCGTCATCCGCCTCGTCATCCGCCTCGTCATCCGCGTTTAAAAAAGAAATGGCGGAAAGCCGGTTGGCTTTCCTTTTTACTGATATTTTCGTTTTTCTTTTTTTCACATCATTATTTTTTCTCATATCGTTTTTTTCACATCATTATTTTTTCTGTTTTCCGAAAAGGCCGTCAAACGGCTTTTTGTCAATTCCTTTCTTTTTGTATTGGCGGGACATGACCAAATAATAACCGCCGATAACAATAACAATCATCAGAAGAATGACCGCCGCAATCGTCGTGACATTCCAGAACGGCTCCGTCTCCACTTTTAATTCAATCTTTTGGACATCGGAAATCTGCTGATGGCCGTAGTTGTCCTCATACAAAATTTCACTGTTCAGCGCGTACAGCTTGTCATAGACAACGGCATCTTTATCGACACTGATCTTGAAATAGGCAACGGCTTCTTCTCCGGGCGCCACGGTCCCGAGGTAGGATTGGTCATCCGTTGTACTGAACGGCGTTGCTGTGCTGAGACGGACGGTTGCCATTTTTGCCGCTTCTTCGCCGCTGTTTCTGTAAGTCACCTGAATTTCATTATTTTTCTTTGCGGAAAGATTGCCCTCAACATTGACAATTTCAAACTTGGTCGCTTCTTTGACTTTGATGGTAACGGGGATTCGCTGCGTCACATTTTCATTGTACCAGTACGAAGCGTTCAAATTCCGGATACCGGCCAACATCGGCTGGCCGCCGATACCGGCCGATTCAATGGCATCCGCGCTGTAAATGACGTTTCTCAAATGTTTATACGTCACAACCAAAGTCAATTCATATTCGCCGGCCGGAAGGTCTTTCGGAATGTCAACGGAATAACGAAGCGGTGAAGAGGTGGTGGCGCCGCCGGTTAAGCTGCCGGCTTCCTGAGGACCGGTTTTGACCGTAATTCCGGGAATGTCGGATTCAAGCGTCGCGACAATACCGACAGCGGTCAAAATTGAATTGATGTTTTGGATTTCCATTTGCTGGAGAGTTGAATTCAGCTGTTGGTTAACAACGGACCCGCTCGTTTTAACTTCATTTTCGGTTTTGAAACCTTCGACAACGCCTTTGTTTGTCAATGTCAGCGGAACCGTTGCGGTCTGGCCGCGGCTGTATTCGCCGCTGCCCTGCACACTGACATAAATGTCAGGCGCGCCGTAGAAAGAATAATAATTGCTTCCCAGGTCGCCGTAATAAGTTTGATTGGCCGCGGCGCCGAATGCCGCCGGCGCAGCCATGCTCATTGCAAACATCACCGACAAGGTGATCGAAACATATTTTTTAACATTTGCGGACAGAATAACCACTTCTTTTGTAATTGTTTTTATGGATTCGTTTATGGATTTGTTTATGGATTCGTTTATGGATTAAATTTGAATTTTTGAGTTGATTAAATTGAAAGTTGAATTGATTGATTGAAAGTTGAATTGATTAAATTGAAAGTTGAATTGATTGATTGAAAGTTGAATTGATTAAATCGGCAGTTGAATGCTTCTCATTTCTTTATTTCGTGTTCGGACTCGGTCATTTGCGTTTCCTGTCCGGGCCCGTTTTCTTCGCCGCCGCCTTTCTTCTTTCGGCTTTTAGAGTAATCATATACCAGGGACAGCGCGACAAGGAACAGAACGCCGAACAGCGCATTTTTGAAAGTAAATATTGTAAACGGATTAATCATTTCAACATCCAGTTTAATGCTTGGGGCAATTTTCAGCCTGTCGTCCTTATCATAGTACCTGATATCGGAATTGACGCCGTAAACCTTCGCCATCGCCGAAGAATGAGATTTTACCGGAAAATCGACTGTTACGGATTCGCCGGGAGCGAGGTCGCCTAAAAGCGCTTTGTGGTTGGCGGAACTGAGCGGATACATCAATGACAGCTTACATTCCGCATTATACGCTTTTTCATCGCCGACATTCGTGTAAGTGACCGAAACGGTCTTGGTTTTTCCGGCGGAAATCGTTCCGTTGATTTCGGTGGCCTCAAAAACCGCGCCGCTGGAAACATAAATCGGAACCTGCATCACGACATGACGGGATTCATATTCCTGAATATAAGAATCTGAATACAAAAATGTTGTAAAACCCCCGTCCGTTGTTGTTCCGGAACGGATCATCTTGGCGTTTGACGGGTATTGGTAATCAACAGTGACATTGATCAGGTATTCACCGGCAGGCGTATTCGGACTGACGCTGATTGGAACGGACGCCACAGTGTAAGAGCCGCTGACAATCGATTCGATAAAAGTGTAATCGCCGCCCGTTCCGATTTCTATGTACGGACTGCCGCAATCGAATTTAACATTCAGTGACGTTGCCGTCGTTCGGCCCGCCTCTATTCTCATTTCCGCTTCCGCCAAGCTCTTCTGCATCGTCATGTTTCCGTATGCCTGCGAATAGACGAGATAATCTTCCAAATAAACGACCTTTCGGGAAATGGTGACAGGCGTATTGTTGACAAGATCGTAATCCTCAAATATTTCAATGCTCTCGAATGACAAATTCGCCGGAACGATATATTCCCGATACGTCAGTTTCTCAAGTTTTCCTTTATTGGCGATTGAAATCTGAATCGCCGCCGATTTGCCTTTGTCGAATTCGTTATTTCCGCGCAATGACGCGGAAAGCTCAGGCTCGCCGTAACCGACATAATAATCAATCGTATCCGATGACATAACGGGAAGGAAACCGGCCGCCGCGGAAAGCGGGCAGAAGGAAAGCAAAATCAAGGCCGCCGCAAGCAGACAGAAGAAACGGGCGGATTGTCGCGGTTTTTCGGACGCTGACGGCGCGGCTCTTTCGCCTTTCGTATTCATAATGCTGTCTCCTCTTAACGGATTTACATTCCTCGGAAGAGGTTGAATTTTCCTGTTTTTACTCATTAAACCATCTCCGTTTTTTTGTTTGCTTTTATCATTGAAAAGAATAAAACTTTAAAGCCCTCAAGTGTTTTCCGAAGGCCTTTCTCCTTAAAGCTGTCAAATGTCAGCAGCAATGGCGGGAAAATAATGAAAGTCGCGAGAAGCGTCATAAGCATATTAATCACCGTCACCAATCCGAAACTGGAAATAATGCTGAAAACCGATGCCATCAGCGCCATAAAGCCGAAAATGGTCGTCATTCCGGAAACAATAAGCGCAACGCCGGTATTTGTCACGGCGGTTCGAATCGCATCGGGCGCCGTAAGTCCCTTTTCTTTTTCTTCATAGAAACGTTCCATCAGCAGAATCGAATATTCCGACCCCGCGCCCAGTATCATACATCCCATCACGGCGGTCATCGGCGTGTAAACAATATTAAAAGCGTACATAATCAGTCCGGACCATCCGATCACTAAACCAATGGTCAGAACGGGCCCGAGCGCTTTATAAAAGTCTCTGTAAACAACAAGAAGCGCAATGAACATGAGAAGAACGCCAAGCAATGTCTGCCGGATACGGCCGGACAAGAGAGAATCCAACAGCTCGGTGTACGGAATCGTACTTCCCGTAATTGTCGCCGTTGTTCCCGGGGGCATCGGGTGCCAAGAAAGATCGTCTTGGACGATAGCGACAAGCGTCTTAACACCCGCCATCTGCAGGTCGTTGATAGCCGACCCGACATTTAAATTGAGAAGCAGCATGGAATTGCCGTAGGAATACTGTGACATGACACTGTCCGGAATTTTGTCATAAATCGCCCGGATTTCTTCCGGGGTGTCGGGAATGACGCCGCCGTTGTATTGCTTAACAACGTTCGCCAAACTGTCGGCGCTGTAAACATAATCTTGGTTTGCCACTTGATATGTTCCGAATTCATCCATCCACTTCAAAACATACGGCGATGATATGTCCGATGTTTGAATCATAATGTTAATCGTACCGTTGCCGCCCAATACGGAGCCCATGTGATAGAAATCAATGAGAGCCGGCATATCTTGCGGGATATAAGTTTTAAAATCGGTTTCCGCGGGAATGGAGGAGTCGGCATAAACGCCCAAAGCGCCGGTGACGATTGCAACCATGAAGATGGTTTTCTTGTGCTTGAGCGTAAAATCGATAACACGGTTCAGCGTCGATGTAATAATGTTCTTTTGGGCCGCGGCGCTTTTGCCGGCATCCGAAACCCCGATATTTTTCTGTTTATTAAGCGCGGGGAAGAAACGGCTCAAAATTGTTTTTTGGCCGGTCTTCATTTCTTTTTCGCGTATCCGTTCGGAGAGTTTGTCCATGAAATACAATGAAACGACACCGAAGAAAAGAGCCGCCGTATAGGAGACGATACAGCCGATAATCAGCAGTTTTCCGAAATCCCGAATCATCGGGATGGACGCCGTCAGAAGAGAAACGAAACTGACGCAAGTCACGAGCAAGGCCGTTAAGACGGCGGGACCCATGTGTTTGAAGGTAGAAACAATGGCTTCTTTCCGCGTGAAGCATCTTCGGAGCTCTTCTTCCATACGGTTATGGAACTGGACAGCGTAATCGATACCCAGGCCGATAAGAACGGGGAAGGCCGCAATCGATACCATTGTCATATTGATTTTTAAGAAACCCATGGCTCCGAAAGTGAAGATCAAGCCGAAAATCACAACGATCAACGGATAAAGCCGCCAGCGGACACCTTTAAAGACAAAGCTGAGCGCAACAATCATCAGCAAAATAGCCAGAGCCAGCAAGACAACCATGCCCGACATCATTTCAATGTTCATGTCGGCTGACAAAGCCGACTCGCCTGTAACAATAACATTATACCCCGGTGGGAAGGCGGCAAAATCAACGGCGTCTCTGGCCGCCGATAAAATGTCCGTTTTCTGTTCTTCCGAAAGGTCGCCGTAGCTGACTAAAATCAAAAAATGAGTGTTGTCATAAATCAAATGGCTGTACACGTCCGGATTCAGGGCGATCAAGGCCTGAATTTCTTGGGCCGAGGACGGGATTTCAGACCGCCCCGTTACCTGTTCATTTGTCGCTTTAATAATCGTCGTCGGACTGATGACGGAATTGACGCCCGGGACATTCGCGATTATGCTTTCAAAACGGTCCGCCGCATTCAAAACGGCGGGCGACGTTGCGTTGGCGCCCTCGACCATGATAACAATGGACTCTTGACTGAACATTGTATTATAATGGTCCAAATCCTGATACATTTTTGAGTCTTTTTGAATGTATGTGTCCATTCCCGAGTACATCACAATACCGGACGCGCCGTAGATGGAAACAAAAATCAAAACAATGAACCCGATGAAAACAAGCCATCTGTTGGAGTTCACAAATTGTCCGATTTTTTCAAAAAAACTTGACAAAGACATAAAAATTCCCGACTCAAATTTTACTTCAATTCACAATTCAACATTTATTTTGCATTTATTTTGCATTTATTTTGAAATCTTGCTATTCCATTTTTGTTTATCACGTTTTTCATTTCTTTTTTATTCTTCTGCCTCTTCTTTATTCATTTTTTTAATCAAAAAAGCGATTGGGGTCGCCAAAATGGGGATTCCGAGGAAAAAGAAGAACAAGTCTCCTGAAAGCATTCCGTTATCCATGATTGATCCGCTCTTCATAATCTGAAGAATGGAAAAGCTCATAGACAACAAACCGATAGCGATGGAAATAAAAATAATTAACCAGCCGTGTTTTTCAATTTGTCCCGGAAAATACGCTCCTTTAAGAGCGGAGCGGACCCCGAAGTAAGTCATGGGAAGACCCAGCAAAACCACCATCTCGGTGACGGGAACTGCCCACTGACCATCGAAAATCTTCACCATGCCGCTGAAAAAGATAAGATTAAAAGTCAGCAAGAATGTTTCGGCTGAAATCCGATACCTGTCAGCAATTTGTTTTTCATCGAACCGTTTTAAACATGAACCTTGATTTGAATTCGTTTTCATCAATCGGACTCCTCCCAAAATAATTCATCTAACGTTTTTTCCAAAACTTTGCAAATGGAAATGCACAAATTGAGCGTCGGATTATAATCTCCCATCTCAATGGCATTCATTGTTTGTCTCGTCACGCCGACCGCTTCCGCCAAATCACGCTGCGTCATATCTTTAGAGGCGCGAGCAGCCTTTATTTTTAAATTTTTTGACATATTTTTTACATTCCTTCAACGGTAACTGAAGTTATGTTAAATATAATAGAATTAAAGTTAAATATATCCGAAATTCTGTAAGATATATAAGACTTTTGCAGGACAAGACAAATTCTTTTTGACCGCTCATTCCGGCCGAATTATTCACAACAAAAAGAGAGAAAATCAGAAAATAAAGCAGAAAATAAAGCAGAAAAATTAAAAAAAAGAGAATTGAAAACAGAAAACTTAAAAAAAAGAAAAAAGAGAATTAAAAACAGAAAATTAAAAAAAAGAAAAAAGAGAATTATTTGGCGAGAGCCTTGGGGGATCTCTTCAAGTATCTTCTTTTGTGTCCGGAAGATGTGAATCTTTGAGCCGGTCCGGGGTGTGCTTTTGTGCTTAAGCCGTTTTCGACTCTTTTAGCGTTTCCTTTTCTTCCCTTAACTTTGACCCAAATGATGCTGCCTGTCTTGCCCATAATCATGCCTCCTGTGCATTATATCATAATTTTGTGATTGAATAGTTATTTTTATTTCAGTTATTTTACAAACATTTCTGAGTTCGGACAGGCCGCCGCATATCCGATATGAATGTGATGAATGTGAAAATAAAGATTGAATAAAGTTTTTAAGAATAAAATTTATCGGAATCTTTAAGGTTTGACTATAACACCGTTTCAGAAATATAAACCTTACGTCTTCTTATGCCTACATTCTGTTTTTCATTCGACCCGCCGCCGCAATACCTGCATTAAATTTAAACCGTAAAAAGCGTTTTTGAAATGATGAAAAAAGCGGAATCGGAGTTGGACTATTTTCACGGGGAAGAAAAAGCGCTTGCCGCTTATCCGAAAGAACACTTTATCGAAGTAATCCGAGATGTCGGGTTTGAATGCGACCTCTGCGGAAAATGCTGTACACGCTCATTTAACGGCCATGTGTCTCTCTTAAAAGAGGATGTCGTCCGAATTATTGAAATCGCCCCGGATGCTGTTTGTCCTTCCCCCCATTTTGATTTCTGCGATCAGGAAGGCCGTTTTTATGTCTTTGGATACAGCCTGAAGATTAAAGATGACGCCGGCGGAAGCTGCTGTTTCTTGGAAAACGGCCGCTGCGCAATCTATGAAAAACGCCCGCAAATCTGCCGGATTTATCCTTACATGATCCACCGGGAAACCGATGGACGCGGGCAGTATGACTGGCGCGAGATCAGCGGCTTAAACGACCACGGCCTTTACGGCGCCGAAATGACCGAAGAAGTTGCCGGCGAAATATTCGAAGACGTTAAAAAATATGAAACCGATTTCATCTCTCAGGAAAAAGAGTTTTTAAAAGCCGTCTCCGCGTATTTTGAGAAAAATAAACTGAAACATATTCAAAAAATACATGATAAACGGAGACGCGATTTTGAAAACGGGGAAGAAATAACCGTTTTTGTCTATCATGACGGCGCTTTTTCGGAACATAAAGCGCGAAAATAAAATAAAAATCAAACCGAATCTTTTTGAGGCGTTTTTCGGTAAGGATAGCGGCTCATTTTGCCGCAGGCAAAGCAGGTTGTCAAAACCGCTCCGCCCTTCAGACGGATCCGGCAGTTATTTCCGGGCACCAGATAATGATAGCAGTGTCTGCATAACCTTCTTTTTTGTTCGCGCGCCGGACGGACGCGGTAATGCATACCGATGAGGCGGGCCAGCGTCACATAACGGTATGTTCTCTTCGGATGTTCTTTAAAACTCTGTTCCGCCCGCTCAAAAAGAAGAAGAATGCGTTCTTCCGCAACTTTTTTGGATAAATCCTTATTCTTTTGCCGGCGGCGGTTTTTAGACGTCATTTCATTTCCCGTGATTTTTATTAAAAGAATCAATAGCGATTCCCGTGTTTTTGATCAGCGCCGCGGCCAATTCCTGTGACGGCCACGAACCGAGACCGCAATCAGGTCCCGCGTACTTAATCCGGTCGCCGAAAACGGCATACAGATTCCTGAGCCTTTTTTCAATGAGGGCAGGCGTCTCCATTTCCGTCACAACTTCCCGAAGAATATCCGGCTTCCCCCAAACATTGCCGCCGTACTTTTCATTCAGCGTGCCGGCCAGATTAAAAATATCTGTCCGGGAAACGCCCGCGCGGACAAAAGTATCGTAATCTTCCAAAACTTTGCGGTCAATCATATCCGCATAGGAAGGCGTCGCCGCGGATTCCATGCCGATAACGTCAATCGTTTCCGCCCGGCAGGCCAAGTCGTAATAAAGCGGCGAATGAATATGAATTTGAACATCCGCACCGCTTTTGGCGGCCGCGCTTCCCGAGGTCGTCAGCGCTTCAATGATTTCATCCGCCGGAAGCGAAAGATCGGGATTGATGCCGATGCTGGGCTCATCCACGGAAACCGTGGAAATCGTGTAATTTTTCGCGTCCTTTATCGCTTTATGAACGAAAAGATTGACATCCTTTGCGAATAATTGATAAATATCGGCATAAGAGGCGCCGCCGAATTCTTTTAAGAACAATTCCGTGGGTCCCGTGACGCACATACGGACGCGCGGCTTTTCACCGAGTTCCTCATAAAGCCGTTTGCAATAAATTTCAATGGCTTCCATTTCGACCGTTTTTGCGCACTCTTCCTTCAACTCAAACGGCCCTGCGCAGCAGGCGTCATTTTTCATCGGTCTTAAAAACTGTTCGTTCATGTCCCGCACTTGAGGATAGGTCGGAATTTGAACGCCCGCTGCCACTTTCATTCCGAAAATATCGTTTAAAACAGAAAAAAGAGCCTCATCGTCGCCGCGGTCAAAAGCCGCGTCGCTGAGAGCCGTTTTGGATACACCGGGGGGAAGCGGAAAACTTCCGATATCATCAAAAAGAATTTCGGTCATGTGTCATCAATTGGAAATGATGGGATAAAACCCTTTTCTCCAAAAAGGATTCCCTTCGCCTCCGGCCGCAATTTTCCGAAACTTTCATTCATAAAAGGGATTTTGGAACAATTCCGGATAATTTTGCGGATTCGATAAGAAGTCCAGCTTTTCCAAATCGTTGACCAACCCGTACATATCAATACCGGAATAAAGAGCGGCTTCAGGATAGCTCTTTGGCCTTCCGAATGTTAACGGCGGCATCTTTTCGTAATAACCGTTTTGAGCAATACCGTCTTCCGTAATGTAATAAGCCAAACCGGCTTTGCTTTTGACAGGCTCATACTCGGAATCAAAAGCGTCGGACACCCAGTTCGCCATCACAAGCTCGGCGCTGTCGGCATTGACAGTGACGTGCCCGTAATTCGGCGGAATCAAAACAATGTCTCCTTCCCGCGCTTCCACGATTATAAATTCAGACAAATCTCTTTTTTGAAGCAGGTAAGTGGCCGTTCCGCGAATGACCTGATAGACTTCGGGATAGGAAAACAGTTCCTGACCGCCGTGTTCCGAGTGTTCGGAAGGTTCCAATGGTTCCAATGGTTCCAATGGTTCCAATGGTTCCAATGGTTCCAAAAACGGATGGTAATGGCCCGCTGTTTTCACATATTCCGAGCCGAGCATTCCCGGCGGAATGATTGTAATATCATAGCGGAGCTTGGCCGCTCTCATTTTTTCCAGTTCTTTTAAAGACAGATGCACCTCTCGGTACATATCGTACAGGATTTTATCCGGATAGGGAACCCGGGTTTGGTCCATCAAAACATCTATCATGTCCCGAACTTTACGGGTGCTGTGGGCCGTCGAGACCTGTGAAAAATCAGGATGCTTAAACATTGAATCTCTCCAAAGAGCCGTTTTCTTTTCAAAAATCAAACGGCTTGACCGCGGCTCAATCTCGCGGCCTCTTTTAATTTCTCTTTCATTCACAGTATTGTACACAGTATTGTAATTTGTGATATTGTAGAAAATATACGTTATCCGTTTTTATAAATATCTGTCATTTGTTTTTATCCTTTGTGTACCGAAGTTCACGATTCAAATCTTTTTCGTATGGATTCGGCATGTTCATACAATCCTTCCGCTTCGGCCAGCGCGATCACCGCGTCTTTGATTTCGCCGAGTCCTTCTTTGCTGATTTTTTGAACCGTGAAGGATTTTAAGAAGTGGGCGGTGTTTAAACCGGAATACGTCCGCACATAACCCGATGTCGGTAAAACGTGGTTTGTCCCCGACGCGTAGTCGCCGGCCGGAACAGGCGCATAATTGCCGACAAAAACGGAGCCGGCATTTTTAATTTGATTCAGGACGCCATCTTCCGCTTCGGGATTTATCATAATTTGAAGGTGTTCCGGACCGAACCGGTTGGAAAAGACAACGCAGTCCTCAAGAGAATCCGCAATCAAAACGGCCGAATTTAAAAGCGCGGCCTCAATGATTTCTTTTCTTTTGGCGCCGACGGTTTGTTTTTCAATTTCCAGCACGATTGCTTTCGCAAATTTTTCCGATGTCGTCACGACAACGGAGATTGAATTCGGGTCATGCTCGGCCTGCGCCAAAACATCGGCCGCCGTCATTTTGATGTCAGCGAAATCGTCGGCAATAATCAACACTTCACTCGGACCGGCCGGGAAATCGATTTCCGCTTCATCGCGGATTTTCATCTTCGCGTAAGTGACATAAACATTGCCGGGACCGACGATTTTGTCCACTTTCGGAATGCTTTTCGTACCGTAGGCCATGCCGGCAATCGCCTGTGCGCCACCCGTTTTGAAAATACGGTCAACGCCCGCAATTTTACACGCGGCAAGCGTCAGCGGGTGGACGGTTCCGTCCGCGCGGGGCGGCGTGCAGACCACAATCTCCGGCACGCCCGCAACTTTGGCAGGCAGCGCAGTCATCAGAACCGTCGACGGATAGCTGGCGCGGCCGCCGGGAATGTAGCAGCCGACGCGTTCCAGCGGAAGGGTTTTTTGCCCCAGAACAATTCCGGGCGTGTTTTCGACATACCAGCTTTCTTCCGGCAGCTGGTCTTGGTGGAAACAGCGGATGTTTTTCGCAGCTTTTCGGAGATGGCCGACCAGCGTCTGATCCAAAGAAGCGATGCCTTCTTCGA
>WRDC01000035.1 GCA_009783635.1 Methanimicrococcus sp.
CCAACTGCCGTTGTTGTGGGTATACATGGGAGAGGTGCCCTGCATACCGGTGGGGACAGAGACAGGCAACTGACCGTGAACGACATCCTCAGTCTTATCCGCGGAATCGGTGCCGTCCCAAGTACCGTTAACGACTTTGTAAGTCACCGTGTAAACGTTGGGTGTAAATGTCCAGCTTCCTGCGATGGCCACGTCCTCACCGGGCATGGTAAAGTTGTCGCCGGCTCCCGAGATTGTCACATTGGGCGTGTTTGATGTCCATCTGAAAATCCAAGTGCCCACAATACCGGTTGCGTTGGTCGTCGAGGTTGTGGTCGGATTGCTTGCAACCGTTACCCTTGCCCCTTCATACTCTTCCTTCGGCGTTGTCGGCATATTGCTTATCGTTGCCGGGTCCGGTTGTCCATCACCACTATCGGTCACAGTGTAGGTCACATTGTAAACATTGGGCGTAAAGGTCCAGCTTCCTGTAATTTCCACGTCGTAGCAGGGCATTTTAAAGGTGTCACCCGCTCCCGCGATTGTCACATCAGACGAGTCCCAGCCGTTGAAAGTCCAAGTACCCACGATGTCTGTTGCGTTGGTCGTTGCAGTTGTGGTCAGATTGCTTACAACCGTTACCCTTGCTCCTTCATACTCTTCCTTCGGCGTTGTCGGCATATTGCTTATCGTTGCCGGGTCCGGTTGTCCATCACCACTATCGGTCACAGTGTAGGTCACATTGTAAGGGGGATTGGGCGTAAATGTCCAACTTCCTGTGATGGCCACGTCGTAGATGGGCATTTTAAAGGTGTCACCCGCTCCCGTGATTGTCACATCGGACGATTCCCAGCCGTTGAAAGTCCAAGTACCCACGATGTCTGCTGCGTTGGTCTCGTTGTTTGTCGTCAGGTTGGCCGCCACGGTCACAGTCGTATCCGGCAGGCGGGGGTACGGTGTCACCGGCATATTGATTACCGTTGCCGGGTCCGGATATCCGTCGCCGTTGTCGAACACGGTGTAAGTCACCTTATAAGTGTTAATATCCATTACAAAGTCAATACCGGTTGCTGCATCTGAGTAGGTGGAAGGCAGCGGGCCGGCAGGATTGGTGTATCCGGGCTTCACAATATCTTTTATCGTCACATTATAACCGTCGCCTGCGAAAATTATATAGCTGCCGTCCGGTTCCGTATACAATGAATCAGTCCACGGATCAGAGATTCCATCGTCGTATTCAACGATTATCTCTGCCCCCGGAATTGGAAGTCCCGCGCGTTCGGGGACGATATTACTATGTGTGACATTGCCCTGAACGATGAACGCGTCTTTACTTATTGTCATCTCAAAGTCTACGTCCGTATGGCAGGTATCCATTATGCGCTCCACGGGCAACGGCGTTTCACATTCAAAGAAAATCTTCTCGACGTCGAAAAATGTAATTTTCATTCCTTTGTACACCGTTATTGAGTAGTTTCCGTCGGAATCGGTATAGACGCATGTAGAATTAGCGATGTCGTCGTCGAAATAATACCATACGGCAGCATTATTGATAGGCCCTCCTCCGTATTCTTCGGTAAATCTTACCGTACCGGAGATCGTGGGCGGACCATACTTAGTGATGATAATCTGTTCTGTGGTGTTGTTCTTATTGACACCGATTGTATAATCACTCAGGTCAAAGTCACCGCCTATGTAGACGAGACTTGAACCGCCACCACCGCCGCCGCCACCGCTACCGCTGTTCGGACTGTTAGCGCCGCCGCCGCCGCCGGCAAAACCGCCGCCGCCACCGCCACCGCCGTTAGACTGGGATGCGCCGCCGCCGCCGCCTACTCCCCCACTCACAGTGTTACTGCCAATGGGGGTCATATTAGTACCAGGAGTAGCGCTATCGCCACTACTGCCACCGCCACCGGTTCCCGCGGCGCCGCCGACTGTGCTGCCACCGCCACCGCCGCCACCGGCGCCATTGTTGCCTTTGGTGCCGTTATAAATGATATAATTGTTACCGGAAATAGTGGTGCTAATGTTACTGCTGCCGATAGTACCGGCATTACCGCCTGAAACGCCATTTCCTGCGCCGCCACCGCCGCCACCGCCGGCAACCATCATCAATATGCCATCACAGAAGACATACGCTGAGCCGCCACCGTCTCCGCCGTTGTTACTGTTAACTTGACCACCGAAGCCGCCACTGGTTGTTCCGCCATAGAAATCGACGGAACTGTCGGCCATTCTGTAATCCAGCCACACTGATATAGTTGTCCCGTCGCCGCCGGCTGCTACTTCGGCATCGCCGGCAAAACCCGAAGCGCCTTTACCACCTGAAACCTCAATCGTGTATATGTACCCCGGATCCAGCGTAAAGCTTCGGTCTAATTCAATAATTGTCGTATCAATGGGGACTAAACCTGTGAAGGAAACTGCTCCCTCCACCCCTGAACCGGAAGTTAAGATAACTGCCGCCAGCGTGACAACCAATATTGCAGAAACGAGAAGAACAAACATTCTGATTTCGGGTTTTTGAGACCCCTTTTGTTTTTGATTTTTTTCAAAATTTTCATTTTTAATATTTTTTGCATCGACTTGTTTTTTGTAATTCATTAACATCCCACCCCGACATTCTTTGGCAATGACCGTTGATCATTGCCCTGCCATGACAAGCGTTCATTTGTAACGTTGTTTATACGTTGCCGAACGGGCGTTTAATAATCCAACATTTATGATAGCCTATATATAAAAACGAGGTTCATAAATTTTTTTAGTTGTAATTGAAAATATGTCTATTATGCTTTTTTGATTATTAAATGTATTATCTATTAATGTACAATTATTATTTCATAAATATTTTCATTTGATATAAGTTGTTATCCAAATATATCCCGTTTACGCATCATGATTTAAACATCAAATTATTTTGATCCTCTTTGCCGTGGCCCATGATTCGAATGGTTCAAAATTTACATTAATGTGAGGAAAAGTTGAACCAAGTATTATCTCCTCTGAAAGTCACATTCGGGGATGAGAAGATTTGAAAGAAATTCAAAAACCAAGATGAGTCAGTACAAAAGAATCAATAAAAAATATTTTTATCTTTACTTGAGAATGCAAATTTGGGTATAAATTGCAGGAATGAGGATTTATACCAAAAAAGCCTAAAAATCTTAAAAATTTTTGAATGAGTGATTCTATAGGAATAAACGGGTCATGATAAAAACAATACCATGGTAACTGTTTTTACACGATTCTTATAAAATAGAATTTCGTATCAAAAATTATGCGTTTAAAAGAAGGGTAAAAAAGAGCGGCAAAACAATAGAAAAACGTTTGCTCCTCTTGAAAAAATTCAATTGAAAACAACAGGTCTATGATTTATGACAAGTATACCGACAACGCCCGAAATGAGACTGAAACGAGTCCGGATGATGGCGGACTATCAATTCGGAAAGGGAGCGGGAGCCGTTTTGTTTGATGATAACGCCACATTCCTGCTCTCCAAAACCAAACGCATTCGTCAGGTTCATTCGGGGGGTGAACGGATTGCGACGGTTCGCGCCCGTGACGGGTTTTTCACACTCAGCATGGAAGGCGCCAAAAGGCTTCACTGTTTTTTGAAAGCGCCGGCAATGCGCGTCGTCGTAATAGATGACGCCGTCCCGTTTGTCGCTAAAGGTAAAACCGCGTTTTGCAAACATGTTTCTTCAATTGACCCCGGCATCCGGGCAATGGAAGAGATATTGGTAACGGACCAAAACGATAAACTCCTCGCCACGGGACAGCTCGTTTTATCACCCAAAGAAGTTCTCTCAAGCGAGACCGGACCGGCGGTTTTAATCAGAAGCGGTATTGAGAAGGAAGAAAAAGAGGAAAAAGATGAAGAGTGACCGACAATAATTTTAAATCTCTTTAGACCTCTTAGTATTATTCATTCAAATCATTCATTCAAAACCATTTTTCAAACATTTCAGGTTTATTGATTTTTCATGGGGGCTGACGCTTATTTCTGATAAAATTTTGACAACGTTCATCATTCCGGATAACGCGGTCATCGATGATGAGGCGATCACCACGAAAGCCGGCACGATCATCGGAAATCACGCCGTTATCGAACGTCATCTTCATGTCGGTTTTTTGATGGCGGGCGCAAGCGTCCATGTGACCGGCCGAATCGTTTCCAATGACGATATCCGCGCCGACGTCTGGTGTAAATTTGACAGCGATGTGACCGGCGGCGGCGACGCTTATCTTGGAGAATTCACAACGATTAACGGTAAAATCACTGTAGAAGGTGATTTAGATATCGGAAAAGAAGTCAAATTAAACGGCGGCTTTTTGTCCAAAGGCTGGATTGTTGTCAGAAATCCTTTGCCGATTATGGTTTTTATATTTTTATACATCCGTGAGCTGATGCGTCTTGGCAGAACCAGCGAAGAAATCGACAAAACGATCGGCGAGCTCTTCGAAGGGGATGAAGAAATCGATTTGGAAAAGCTGGACGAAGCCGACTTATCCGAGATTTTAAACCGCGGCGGCTTCTTCGTCATTCCGATTGGTTCAAAAATAACGCCCGAAAGCATCAGCGTGCCGGAAGACACCGTTGTCGGCAAAAATTGCGTCATAAATACCCGAATAATTTGCAAACGCTTCGAGGGCGGTAAAGACCTGACCCTTTGCGGCGTTCTTCGTTCCAAAGGAGAAACTTTTATTGATGACGGCTCCCGAATCAGCGGCGAAATCATCACGGCCGGAAAACTTGTTATCGGCAAGGATGTAAAAATAGAAGGAACCGTGTCCGCCAAATCCGTCATCATCCACGAGACATCTTTTGTTGAAGGAAAAGTCTCTTCCGGAAACGTCCGCTTTGCAAAAGGCGACGGGTTTGAAGTGAAGGACCACGAAAATCCCGAAAAAGCCGAGCTTTTGTCAAAAGCCGATTCATTTGACCTGATTAAAACAAACATTATCGAAAGGAAGAAATCAGAAGCAGAAGACGAAGAAGAAACGGAAACGTATTTGGAAAACGAAACAGAAAAACAGCCTGTTGAAGAAAGTGTTTCCACAACCGTTTCTGAAGGCGGGGCGGCTGAAATTTCAGAAGACGAGGCAACCGCCGTTTCTGAAGACGGGACAACCGAAATTTCCGAAAAGGGGGCGGCCACTGTTTCCAAAGACGAAGCAATCACCGTTTCCAAAGACGGAACAGCTGCCGAGACCGAATCTGTACCCGCTCAAAAGGAAAAGGTCAGCGCCCGCGCCAAACGCCGCAACAGCCGGAAAGCAAAACAAAGTCAGGTGAATAAACTCGAAATCGTCAATGTTTTCACGGGCGAAAATATTGAAACGGCCGAACCGGAACAGGAAAAAATTTCGGAAAATGAGGCGCCGGATTCAAAAAGTGAAAAGGCTGTTCAAAAAGAAGAAGAGCCGGTCCCAAAAGATGAAGAGGACATTCAAAAAGACGAAGAGCCGATCCCAAAAGATGAAGAGGACGTTCAAAAAGACGAAGAGTCTGTCCCAAAAGATGAAGAACCCGTTCCAAAAAATGAAGAGCCTGCTCCAAAAGATGAAAAGCCCGTTCCAAAAGGCAAAAAAAAGGCTGCCGGAAAAAAAGGCAGCGAATAAAAAATCAATAAAATCAGAGTCTTCCGGTTTCAACGTGGTGGCTTTCTTCGATTTCTTCGGCCATGTTTTCTTCACCGACAATAACGAAATTGCCGATATATGTGCATTTTTTACAGCGGTAGATGTCACCCATGATGCCGCCGGTTTCAAGATAAAGTTCTGTGTTTCCGCATTGCGGACATATCAACATATGTTACAGCCTCCTGATTATTCCGTTAAATGATAATGATGGTATTCTGTATTTAAAACCATAAGACAAAATGAAATGTCATTCAACAAAATTAAATGTCATGCCGACAATAACGGATGATAGAATGGACCAAGCAACCCCCGCCATGAAACAGTACTATGAGGCCAAAGAGGAGTATCCGGACACGCTTGTTTTTTTCCGGATGGGGGACTTTTATGAATCTTTCGGCGATGATGCCAAAACGATTGCCAAAGAATTGGAAATCACGCTGACCAACCGCGGTAAAACGATGGAAGGCAAACAGATGCCGCTGGCGGGAATTCCGCACCATGCGATTGACAATTATTTGCCGCTTTTGATTAAAAAGGGATACAAAGTCGCCATATGCGAACAGCTGGAAGACCCAAAAAAAGCGAAAGGCGTTGTTAAAAGAGGAGTTGTCCGGGTCGTGACGCCCGGAACGGCAATTGATTCGTCCATCATCACGGATGCCGGCAACAATTATTTGATGGCGCTCTCCGGCAATATCGATACCGGCATTTTCGGCATTTCTTTTTTGGATATTTCGACCGGCGAATTTTTGACCTGCCAATTCGAAGACGCCGCTCCTTTTGAAAAAGTAATCAGCGAAATTGCCCGCTACAAGCCCGCAGAATGCATTATTCAAGAAACACTGATTGAAAATGAAATATTGGCCGCCCGTCTGGAAGAGACGAAAGTCAAAACCGAAACATTCTCCTGCGGCAAAAACATTTCTTCCGATGTTAAAGCCGCCGAAGCCGATTTGGTGAAGCAGTTTAAAATATCCACGCTGGAAGGGTTGGGCTTCAAAGAAAAAGAAACGGATTATGCCGTTTTGGCCTGCGGAAAAACGCTGGCTTACGCTTTAAAGACACAGATGCGGGAGCTGGAACACATTCACACCGTTTCGATTTATTCCATGTCAAAGAATCTGATATTGGATTCGGTGACGCTTAAAAACTTGGAAATTGTCAAAAATGTCCGTGACGAGGGAGAAAATTATTCATTGATTCGTATTTTGGACAAAACGAAAACAGCGATGGGCGCGCGTCTTCTTCGAAACTGGCTTCTTCGGCCGCAGGCGGACCCCGGCGCAATCAACCACCGTCTGGAAGCTGTCGGCGCGCTGAAAGACCGCAGCCTGTCTCGTTACGATTTAAGACAACACCTCTCCGGCATTTCCGACATTGAAAGACTCGTCAGCCGGATGATTTACGGCAATTCCAACGCCAGAGACCTGATTTCGATGCGAAATTCGCTCTCGGAACTGCCCGGTTTGGCTGCCGTTTTGGCGCAGCTTTGCAGTGAAACGAACAACGGCAACTCTTTACTTACAAAAATCAGTGAAGAATTGACGCAGTTTGGCTTTGTGCCGGAATTGACGGAACTGATTTCTAAAACAATCGCGGATGAGCCGCCGATTACCGTTCGGGAAGGAAAAATGATCCGCGCCGGTTACAGTGAAGAACTGGACACGCTGCGAAGCGCTTCCGGTGACAGCAAAGATTGGATCGCCGCGTTTCAAACACAGGAACGGGAAAGAACCGGCATTAAGAATTTAAAAGTCGGCTACAACAAGATTTTTGGTTACTTCATTGAAGTGACAAATGCCAACAAACACCCGGTTCCCGAAAATTACATCCGCAAACAAACCGTCGCCAACGGCGAACGTTATTATACGACAGATCTCAAAGAGCGGGAAAGTTTAATCGTTTCCGCGGATGATAAATCCGTGGCGCTGGAATATGAAATTTTCAAAGAGGTAACGGAACACGTCGCTTCTTACGTCAAAGAAATCCGGCAGATGGCGCATTTGATCGGAAAAACGGATGTCTTATGCAGCTTTGCCGAAGCGGCCATTGAAAATAACTATGTCTGCCCGCAGATTGACAACGGTCTGGAAATTCTGATTCGTGACGGCCGCCACCCGATTGTTGAAAAGACGGTCAGCAGTGAAGCGTTTGTTCCAAACGATACGGAAATGGATTCAACGGAAAACCAATTCCTGCTTATCACCGGCCCGAACATGGCCGGCAAATCCACATACATGAGACAGATTGCCATGATTGTTGTGATGGCGCAGGCCGGCAGTTTCGTTCCGGCGGCGTATGCCAAAATCGGCGTTGTTGACCGGATTTTCACAAGAATCGGCGCTCACGACAACTTGGCCGGCGGCAAAAGTACTTTTATGGTTGAAATGGTGGAGCTGGCGAATATATTAAACAACGCCGGCGAAAGAAACCTGATCCTCCTGGATGAAATCGGTCGCGGAACCAGTACTTATGACGGCTACAGCATTGCAAAGGCGGTTGTCGAATACATTCACAACAAGGATAAAAGGGGCGTTCGGACGCTCTTTGCCACCCATTATCATCAATTGACGGCGCTTGAAAACAAATTAAAGCGTCTGAAAAACTTCCACATCGCCGTTTTGGAAACCGGAAGCGATTTGGTTTTCCTTCGAAAAATCGTTCCGGGCGCAACCGATAAAAGTTACGGTATCCATGTCGCCAAACTGGCCGGTGTCCCCGACAAAGTCAACGAACGCGCCGCCGAGATTTTAAAAGAGATTGAAAATGAAAATCTCGCGGAAGAGGACGGGCGCGGCAAAAAGAGAACGGCCCGCTACACGCAGCTTCTGCTGTTTGACCCGGAAAGCGGCGGCGGGGAAGAAAAAATCGTTGAAAAGTATATTGAGCATCCGATTGTCGATGAATTGAAAAACGAATTTAAGGATTTAGATGTCAACAATATGACCCCTCTCCAAGCGCTTTTAAAATTGGGAGAGGTAAAGGATAAGCTGAAAAAGCTTGACAAAGAATAAGCATCAGAAAAGAGCAAACATCGGCAAAATAAGCATCATAAGCATCAATGCAATTCATAAAGAAATGAAAGTGGCATCAGTCCTAAAGTTTTCTTCATCCTTTGCTCAAGATGGGGTAACTTTCATCACGCGCCACACTTTTCCCATATGAATCCGTATTATTTATGAACTTCCGTACAATTCACTCAAAAAGCAGAAATCAAGAATTTCAGGAGATTTATTTTGGCACTCATTTTAAAAGCGGTTGAAAACATTCCTTTGATTCAAAAAGGAGATGATTTGGCGGAATTGATCTGCGAAAACGCCGTCGACATTTCAGATAAAGACATCCTTGTCATCGCGTCGACTGTTGTTTCAAAAGCGGCCGGCCTGACTTTCTTGGAAGAAGATATGATCCCGGGCGTTGAAGCAAAACGCATTGCCGCTTTAAATGGCAAAGACCCGCGTTTTGTTCAGGCAATTTTGGGCGAAAGTCTTGAAGTCCTCACAGAAGCGCCGTTTATGCTGGTTCGAAACAAAAACGGTCACGTTTGCATCAATGCCGGAATCGATTCATCCAACGTCGGCGGCGGCCGTCTTTTAAAACTTCCGGACCGGCCGGACCGTTGTGCCGCCGAGATCGGGCGGGCCGTTGAAAAGAAAACGGGGAAAAAAATCAGCGTCATCATCACCGATACCAATGGCCGCTCTTTCAAGAACGGACAAACAAACGTCGCCATCGGGCTTTACAATATCAAACCCATCCGCCGGTGGGTTGGCGAAGAAGACCTCTACGGCAAGGTTTTGGAAATTTCCGAAGAGGCTGTTGTTGACGAAATTGCCGGCGCCGCAAATTTAATCATGGGAGAAGGCAACAACGGCTATCCCGCCGTTATCGTTCGCGGCTTGGACTTCTATACGAATGAAGACGTAGCGATCACCGATCTCTATCGTGATGAAGAGAAGGATTTAATCATTCGGGGACTTTTGGAATTAAAAGGAAAGACGGGCTGAAAAATCAGGCTGATTCTTTTAAGCTGATTCTTTCAAGTTGATTTTTTTCAAGCTGATTCTTTCAAGCTGATTCTTCTCAATCTGATTCTTCTCAATCTGATTTCTTTTTCAATCCGATTTCTTTTTCAATCCGATTTCTTTTTCAATCCGATTTCTTTTTCAATCCGGTTCTTTTTCACAAATCGCCCACTACCCACGGGTGTTTTTTTTCGTTTTTACAAAACATAATCAAGCAACTCATTTCCCACGAATTCCCATTTTTATTTTCAGCCCCAACAAAAACTATATATAATGCTTTACTATATACTATGTATTACAAGGTATATTGGAGAAATGTGCCTAAAAGGAGGGCCGCTGTGGAAAAAGCAGAATGGTTGTCACAAGTAAGAAAAGGAATATTAGAATACAGTATCTTGCTAATGATTAAGAATAAAAGCATATACGGCTATGAACTTATAACCGCAATGAACAGGCATGATGTTTTATCAACGACTGAGGGAACACTGTACCCTTTGTTAAAACGCCTTGAAAAAGAAGAACTGATTACAGCAACATGGAAAGAAACAACGCCGGGTGTTCCGCCAAGAAAATATTATGACCTGACAACCGAAGGCTGTTCTGTTTTGGACATGATGAACCGAGAATGGGATTGTTTAATATCTGCGATTGTACAAATAAAAAGTGAAGAGGAGTGTGTTTCAGATGAATGAGTTTCAATTGAAGGAAATAGAAGCATATCTAAAAAAGGTGTCCGACGGCCTTTACCAACTGCCTGACAGCGAGAGAAACGAAATATTAGGGGAAATCCGAAATCATATCCATGAAGCTGTGGATATGCAAGAGCCCGTGCAAGCCGTAATAGACAAACTCGGCCCGCCTCAAAAACTTGCTCAGTCTTATGTCAACATTCATTATATCAATAGAAGTAACATGAGCTTCAGCGGTGTTTTGAACAACATGGTTTTCTTCCTTTCGGCGGGATTATCCAGCCTTATCATTGTACCCACTTTAATTAGCTTTATTTTACTGTTTTTGTTAATTGCCTCAGCCAGTATAAGCGTCGGTATCCTTGGTTTATTTACTGATTTGCCAAGCAATACGGGTATAATGATTGGCAGTGAAGAGCCATTAACAGGTTTTACCGCATTGATAGCAGGTTTAATACTGTGCGTAATCTTTTTCCTCTTAAGTTATCTCAGCTGGAAGCTCCTCAAAATATATGCAATCTTTATATCTCGGCGCTATCAGAAACTTCGCATGGGAAAATAAAGATCCTTGTCTGAATGCAAAATGAAAAGCAAATGCCTTGTGCGGGGATTTGCTTTTCTTCTTCGCGAAATCAAACCGCCCGATGAAATTGAAAAAAGTGATTCAATGAAGCTTTTTTCGGGTTTTGGATTTTGACCCGCCTCACAAAGATTTTCTCATAATGATGCCTGTGCCTGAAGAACCCGGGCCGGAATTTTCCAATACGGGAAAGAAACCCGGAATATCGGCAACCGTTTCAAAACCTTCTTTTTGATACATTGTATAGGCGTTTTGCCAATCGCCGTTCACCAGCAAAATAACGCTTTTCGGCTGATATTTTCTTTGAATGGTCTCCAAAAGACCCGTAAACAGTTTCTTACCGATCTGTCCGCCGCGAAAAGCCGGATCAACGGCAACAGATGAAATGTATAATTCTTCCCCGTCATCGCGGTGCGTTTCGTAAACGGAGTGGTTTAAATTAAAATTGGAATACGGAATATTTTCCGAACCTTTTGAACCTTCCGAAAAAGCCCAGAGCTCGGATGAAATGTAACCTGCGATTTTTCTTTCGTTTCCGGTGTCGGCAACCGCTACCAAAAAACCATCGGAAAAAACGGCGATCCTGTCTTCAAACACCTTTTTGGATTCGATCACATCGGAGTGAAAAGAAAGATGTTCGATCTCCATAATGCCGCCAATATCATCTGCGGTAGCCTTTCTTATTATGACAGTGACCTGATTTTCCATGATTCTTTACCCTTTCACTTCGTCAAAAACGCCATACAACATACTCAATGTCCCGATTCCGAGTGGTTCTTGAACAACGCGGACGCCGTATTTTTCAATCAATTCATCAGAAATACAGCACGGAATACCGGGCGTTGAAATCAGGGACCCACGCAAAAGACATTTTTCGGGAATCGTGTCGGCGCACGGTGTGGCCTCAAATATTTTTAAAAAGGTCTTGCCGCCGTTCGGGTCGTATTTTTTAACAGGATACTTGGATACGATTGCGTCAACGCGATTGGAATCAACATCAAAAACGTAAACGTCTTGTCCTCCTTTAATAAATGTTTCAAGAGCGGGTGTTCCGACTTTTCCGAGACCGATGACAAGAACTTCATTGTCACCGGCATTCTTACCATCGGCATTTTTGTCATTGGTGTTTTTGCCGCCAGTGTTTTTGGCCCGGCAGAGGATTTCGGCGTAAATGCGGCCGGTACAGATTTGATTGTGAGAGATTTTGCCGTTTCTGAGATTTTGGGCAATGTAAGCCAAATCGTCGGCCATCAAAATAATGTCGGCGCCTTTCATCACGGCTTCATAATAACCGGCCACATCGGTATTTTTCGTGATGAAGCCATCCATGCCGAAATGACGGGCGGTGAACAGCAGGGATTCGGAAAAGCTTCCGATGATGCCGCCGCCGGCGGTAATCGGAATGATGCCTATTTTTTCGTTTTTCGGAGCCGTTTTGTAGATTTCGCGGCAAAGACCGTCTAAAGACAAACCTGTCAATTCCGTGATCAAACGGTCATTTTCAATGAGCGCGTTTGTCATGTTCGCCAAATCTTCGGAAGTTAAAAGTGCCATAATTGTTCCTGCCTTGTGTTTTAATATTTCGTTTTGATTTTTTTTCATTTCTGAGACAATATGAGAGCCTCAGCCTTCTTTTTCTTGCTTTCCGCTTCATTCTTTGTTTTGCCGTAACTGATAACCGTATAGGCCGGACCCGAATCCGACCCTAAGCATTCAAAGATTTCAAGGCCCTGCTCCGCCTGACCCGCTTGATTTGCCTGACCTGCCTGACCCGCTTGATTTGCCTGACCTGCCTGACCCGCCTGACCCGCCGCGAACGGATGGAAATCATTGC
>WRDC01000036.1 GCA_009783635.1 Methanimicrococcus sp.
AATGCCGCGGACGAGGCGGCCGTTTGAATCGCGCTGCGCTTTAAAATAATCGGAATACGTTTGTTCCCGGCCCTTTTTACAATAAGCGACGGTCCTGAAATCTTCTTCGGCGGCGCCGTCGCAAACATCCAAACCCGAATGGGAGGCGATCGTTCCGATTTTGATTTGCTCGGGATTGTTGTAATATTGATCAACAGTTTCCTTGATTTGTTTTCTTGAAATCATAATATATCACCGGCGGATTGAAATTCCGATTTGAAAATTGAAAAACCGATTTATCGAATTTAAAAGTTGTCAGTATAAAACAGAATGATATCTGAGATGATTGATTAACGTATCGGATTATAAAAAGGAATTGTTCGGCAAGAATCCGCAACTTTTTGAAAAGCGGAGGTGGGACTCATGAAATTGGTAAAAACGCAGCGGTTCGCGCGCGGCGCGGCTGTGCGGCGGCGCGGGCAGCCCGGCAACCGCAGAACCCCCAAAATCAGAAAAAGGTAGACAGCAACGTCCCCGTCACATAAACTTCAATGATTGCCGCAACCAAAAGAAGCGGAAGGATGAAGAGGAAATAGAGGCCGGCAGCATTTAAAAATTCTTTTTTGAACTGATACACCATGAGGCAGCAGGCATCGGAATCCCCCCGGATGATGTTGAAAAGAAGACGGGCAAACAAAGCGCCCAGCCGAAACCCGATTCCCGCGCCGAGCAAAATCATCGGAAGTTCAATGATTCCGTGCGGTAAAAGACCCGTCAAAAGGAAAGGCAAGCCGAGCTGGCGAATGGTCGCCTCACTGACAACCCCGATGAGAAAACCGTTGGAAATAATAATCAGGACAGGCAAAATTGAGAGAATGAAGCCGAAGAAAATCAGCATGAATAAAACGCCGGCATTGTTGAAGAAAATATACAGGAAGGTTTCAAAAGAACTGCCGTCGGGAAAATCGAAGGAAGAAAAAAGAAAATCAAAGATTTCGGGGTCGTAAGAACCGGCAACGTAACCGGCAGCAGTCATCGCGAAGAAAAGAGCCGTCATCCAAAGGGCCGGCTTGAAGTACGGCGGTAAAACCGATTTCAACCACCTCGGATAAGAGAAGTTTTTGACGGATTCTTGGAAAGAATATTTCTGTTTCGGAGCCGCCGCGGGCGGAAGAAATCCAAGCTCTTCGAAGTCGGTAAAATCATCGGCAACATCATAATCGGTGAGAGATTCGTCTGCTTCCGTAAAATCCGAGCCGGAAGGCTCGTCTTTCAAATCCGGCTGCTTTCTTTCTTCATCCATCCGATCCCTGTCCGTTACCGGTTATGATATTTCATGAAAATCATGTCAAATAAAGGTCAGAATAAAGGTCACTTTTTCAGAGCGCCGACAATGATCGGCGCCGTACTGATACGGCTTTGGACTTTTTCGATGGTATCGGTTGCCATAATATCTTTAACGCCGGCGTTGGCCAGACGGAGAACGGCATTCCGAGACAAAACAGGATGGATGCAGGCTGTGTAAACGTCCCGCGCGCCATTTTTCCCTAAAATCTTAACGGCTTCCGCCATGGTGCCACCGGTTGCAATCATGTCGTCAACGATAATGACATCGCGTCCGGTGATATCCAAGTCGCCGCCTTTCATTTCAACGGTGGCGCCATCCAGACGGATTTTGTCAAAAGACGCTTGGTCCAAAGACAAGCCGCGAGCCATATTTTCAACCATGGCCCGAACGCCTTTGTCCGGCGCAACCAAAAGCGGCTCTTTTAATCCCAAGCTGACAATATATTCGGCAATCAAAGGCGAGGCGTCCAAATCATAAGCGGGGCATTTGAAATGCTTTAAAACGCTTTTTTCGTGGATGTTGATTGTGTAGACAGCTTCCAAGTTATCGGCTGTCACCGTTCTTGCCATTGCGCGGGCGCTGACGGCCTCCCCCGGCTTGAACAACTTGTCTTGGCGGGCATAACCCATGTAGGGAATGACGGCTTTGACGCTTTTGGCCGATTCGCAGGCATCCAAAAGCTGCAGAAGAGCCACCAGATCGGAATCCGTGGCCGTGCTTTGGATCAAAACGACATCCTGTCCGCCGATGTCTTCCGTAATTCTTAAATATTGTTCATTGTCGGGAAAACGTTCGAAATGGGTGATGGTCGGTACAATGTTGAGCTGAGCCGCAACGCGGCAGGCAAGAGTTTGCGAGGACGGGCCGCCGATAATTTTCAACTTAATAACCTCGGATGCTGATAGATTGATAATAAAATTGATGATAGAGTTATGATAAGAATGATGAATGATAAGAATGATGATTGGAGATGATGGGAATGATAAGAATGATGATTGGAGATGACGGGAATGATAAGAATGATGGCATTTTCAAATAAACTTTGGACAATCAATCAAATAAAACCTTTTCATAAAAACGTTTTCATAAATTTTCATTTTTCGTAAACGATCATTTCCCTTTTCCCGATTTGGAAGATGTCTTTTTTGCCCGTCCGAAACGCTTCCCGCCGGCGCCGATCAAAATATCCGGAATGAGTTCAAGCATATCAGACGGAAGCAAAGAATCGCCTTTTTCCGAAAATGACAGGTCCCCCGCCCGCCCGCAGATAAACGCACTGCAGCAAGCCGCCGTAAAAGCGCTGTTTTTTGCCAGCAGGCCCGCCGCCGCCCCCGCCAGAATATCGCCCGTTCCGCCGACCGTCATGCCGGCGTTGCCGGTCGTGTTGTACCGGATACTGCCGTCCGCGGGGTTAAAAATCAGATCGGAAGGCCCTTTTAATAGGATTGTCGCATTCAGCTCTTTGCCGATGAAGGCGGCCTACTTTTCAATCTCGGCCGGGTCCGCGTGGCTTCTTTTGGAGGGCAGTTCAATGTCAAAGAACTCCGCAATCCTTCTGAATTCATTATAATGTGGCGTCAGGATGAGCTCGGTTTGAGATTCTCTTTCTTTCAATGCTTCCAAAATTTCGGGACGGAGAGCATCGGCGTCGATGACGGCTTTTTTGAAATACGGGACCAAACAGGCCGCGGCCTCTAAAACGGCAGGCTCGCTGCCGAGACCCGGACCGATCAAAACGGTATCATGCTTTTCGATTAAATCGGTCAGAACGGAACGATCGGCTCCCGATAAACTCTCATCCGATAATTTTTTAACAATCAATTCCGGCGCAAATGAGGCAACCGATTTGTAAATACCGGAAGGCGCCGCAACGGTGACAAGATCACATCCGACCCGCAATGCGGCCATTCCTGTCATGGCGGGCGCGCCCGCATACGGGCCGCCGGCAATCACCAACACCCTGCCGCTATCGCCTTTATGAGCGTCTGCGCCGCGGCGGTGTAAAGCGGTCAGGTCGCCGGGGCCGACATTTCGTTCCGCGTTGGACGGGATTCCGATGGGTTTGACAAGGATCCGGCCGGCAAACTTGACGGCTTCCGGAGTCTTCAGATAATCTTTCATTTTGTGAAAGGTCACGGTCGCGTCCGCGCGGACAATGACGCAATCGGAAAGCTTACGTCTCGGTGTTCCGGCCGCGGAAGGAACACAAGACATTCCGGAAGGGATGTCGATGGCCAAAACGAAAACATCATTTGATTTTTTCTGAATCGAATTCATGTATTCAATCGCCTTTTTCTCAACGCCTTTGGGTTCGCCGGAAAAGCCGGTGCCGAAAATGCCGTCAACAATGGCGAGGATATTTTTGCCGTGAACTTTCAAAGCGGCGCAGAGATCCGATTCGTTAAGGATTTCGATGGTTTGAACAAAATGTGTTTGGCTTAAAACAGCGTAATTCAGCCGCGACTCTTTCGTTTTGATGCGGTCTTTGTGACCCAAAAGAAAAACGACCGACGGGATTTCCAAATCCGCTAAGTGGCGGGCGGCAACGAAAGCGTCCCCGCCGTTGTTCCCGAGACCCGCGAACATCAAAACGGTCATTTGTCCCCCGAAAGCGACGGACGTATCCAGCGAAGAAGGATTCGGTTCATTCAGGACATCCGAATTCAGATTTAAATGAATGGCAACTGTCTCGGCAACGGCATGACCGGCGTTTTCCATGAGCTGAAGCGGGCTCATGCCGAGCTCGGCGGCATTGATGTCAATCGCTTTCATTTCGGCAGCGGTAATCATCTCTTTTTTCATCGGGGTCATCTCGGGTTTTAACGCAAAAAATGATTTATTTAACTTATATTGCCGTTGGATTATATTTGAATTATTCCTTTTATTTGACAGTATTCATTTTAATTCTCATTTTAATTCTTCGGGAAGGGTGAATTCGGAAAAAATTGAAATGAATCTTCTTAATAAAGAATGAATTTAAATAGAAGGTCAAAAGTTTCTTCTATTACAATTTTTGCATCGGTTCGGTCACGAATTGTGTTTTGCAAAAAAGTTTTACAAAAACAAATAACGAAATATAAGAATGCGGAAACAAAACGACAATTATTTGAAAAGGATTAAATAAATATTTCAGGTACACAACAACTGAATTACCACTTATCTCTGTCAATTCAAGCATTATAAGGTCATCTTTATGAATTCCGTTCAAAAAAATGCCAATATCAAAAAACCAAAACCCGAATTTTTGATTTTGGGCGGCGGCATTATCGGCTTTGCGGTTGCAAAGGAACTCCGCAAAACCGAAAAAGAAATTACGGTCATCGACCTCGATAAAACACGCGTTGAGACGCTTCGCCAAGAAGGGTTCAACGCTTTGATCGGCGACATTTCCGATCCGGAACTATACAATACGATCGATATGCGGAATCTTATCTGCGTTGCGGCCCTCAGTTCCAACGATGACGCGAACACGAAGGCCATCGCAAACTTTAAAGCCGTACTTCCCGAGTCCGTGAAAATTATTTCCCGCGCATCGGACACGCTTAAAAAGGGAGAGATGATGGCTGCCGGCTCCGGTTATGTATTTGTGCCGCCGCAAATCGTTTCTAAAACAATTACGGAATATTTGGATTTGATTGAAACCAAACACATCGGCAACCGTTTGGTGAAATGGCTGGATGAGCACCGCGGAATTACGCTGGGCATCGTTCTTCATGATAACCCCGACCCTGATGCGATTTCAAGCGCATACGCTTTAACCGAAATTACGAAAAAGTTCGGCATCAAAGCTGACATTTTATACGACGGGAAAGTCGGCCACCATGAAAATAAAGCTTTTATCAACCTGTTGGCAATTCCGATGATTAAAATCCCCGGTCCCGAGATTTTCAGCCAATACGACAAACTGGCGCTGGTGGACAACTCCATCCCGTCTGTCAACAACTCGGTGCCGGCCGACCATCCGATCGGCATCATCATCGACCACCACTCTTATTCCGGCATTGAACCTTCGGCCGATTTTGCGGATGTCCGAACAAACGTCGGCGCTTCCGCAACGATTTTAACAAAATATCTCCAGCAAATGGACATTACCGTTTCCAAGGAATTGGCCACAGCTCTTTTATTCGGTATCCGCACCGACACAAACGATTTCAGGCGCAATACAACGTCCGCCGACTTCGCCGCGGCCTCTTTCCTGCACCCGCTGTCCGACCATGATTTGCTGACGCAGGTCGAAACGCCGTCCATGTCCGTGGAAACGCTGGACATCCTCAGTGAAGCGATCCGCAGCCGGGAAGTCTACGGCACAACCATTTTGTCCAACGTCGGCACCATCCGCAACCGCGACACGCTGCCGCAAGCCGCGGATTACCTGCTTGCGATGGAAGGGATTTCCACTGTTGTTGTTTTCGGCATTTTGGATGACAGCATTTATGTCTCCGCCCGAAACGATGACATCCGCGTGAATTTGGGGGAAGTGATGCGTCAGGCGTTTGGCGAGAATGCGGGCGGCCACCCGACAGCGGCCGGCGCAAAGATTCCGCTCGGCTTATTCGCGTCCGCAAAAGACAAGCACGTTCTTCAAAAATTGGTTGAAGAGTCCATCATGAAGCGGTTTTTAAGCGCGATGGGCATTGAAGATAGCGAAAACGATGGGCTGTAACCGATTTTATAACCGAATTTATAACCGAATTTGTACATGAAATCCGAGGATTTCTTGTACGTTTCTTTTTTCAGCGGAGAACTTTCATGACGGCATCCGATGAATTCAAAGACCCGGTCCTGCGTGATTTTTTTGTGACAAAAGACGGGCTGATTTTTTCCGTTACCGATTATTTCCATCCGCCGAAAGGGATCCGTTCCATTTTGCGGTATGTGCCTGATGAAAACGGCGCAAGGATTCGAAAAAAAGACGGCCTGAAATACCGGAAAGCCGAATTTGACGAGTCGTTTGAATATTTGAAAAAGCATCATCCGGATTGGCCGGCCGAAGTGGCCGTTGTCCCGCGCTCGGAGATTGCGGAAATTCTGAAACCCGGCGACGCCGTTTCTGAAATATTGTCAGGCGTACGCCCGTTCCGGGCGGCGGAAGAACTGATCCGCCGTTTGGAAAGCGCCGGCGTCCCGATATCCGCGATGGGCATTTCCGGCTCCCTTTTGCCGGGTTTGGAAAATGAAGAGTCGGATGTTGATTTTGTGGTTTTCGGCCCCGATTGGTTCAAAGCCAAAAAAGCCTTGGCCGAGATGAAACAAAAGGATGACGCAGATGGCGCGGATGATGCGGATGGCGCGGCTTTCCGCTATAAAATTTCGGAACTGGACGACAATATGTGGCGAACCGTTTATAAAAAACGTAAATCGCCACTTCGTTTTGAAGATTTCCATGCCCATGAGATACGGAAAGGAAACCGCGGAATGTTCACCGACAAAGAAGGCGGCAAAAGCATTTACTTCGATTTGCTTTTTGTCCGCTCTTCGGAACAGATAAAAGAGCCGATCCGGCGCGGGACGGATACGGGAAATATACAGATCGAAGCGGTTATAACGGACGCCGCCTTTGCTTTTGACAGTCCCGCGATTTATTTAACCGACCACGATGAGATAAGTGAAATTTACAGTTACACGCACACGTATGCCGGACAGGCGCTTTTGGGTGAAACGGTGCGCGCGCGCGGCATGGTTGAAGTCATCGGCAGCCGCAAGAGACTGGTCGTCGGCACATCCCGAGAAGCGCGGGACGAATGGATGATATCAATGACGCTGCTTGAGAATTTGGGGAAAAAGGAATAAAGATTGAAGATGGCGGCAAACGCGGCCGGCAGCGGAGCGGAAAAAGGGCCGGCACCTCTTCGGCGCCGCGCGCGCAACAGACTTGTTTTGAATAGACTTGTTTTGAATAGACTTGTTTTGAATAGTTTTGAATAGACTTGTTTTTTAAATAGACTTGTTTTAAAAAAGCAACTCAAAAAAGGACAGACCAATTTTTACGGCTTTAAAAATTGTGTAAAATGAGCGGTAAATGTAATTTTCGTCTCCTGTGTCTTGAAAAATACACCAAACTATATATAATGAGAATGATAGTATTATACGTAAGATGAAAACGTATTAATAATCAGTTTTCATTGATTATATCAATGCTGAGGCATTTATAGTCGCGACATACGATGAGTACACGGCCGGCTGAAAATGATTGAGGCAGCATGAATCCAAGCAATAATTTTTAAAGCGGTGATCGCGAATTTGTCATTTATTGCCGGTTCATTGAAAATACGTAATAATTGTAAACTAAATAATTTACGAAACAAATTTGTAAAATTATTTAAGGAGTTATTGTTATGGATATGAATTTTGTTGTAATTTCCGCCGGGCTCAAGAACGGCTGGGAAGCTTTTAAAAACAACATCGTTGCTTACGTTGTCGGTTGCTTGATTGCGTTTATTGGGTCAATTTTGATTGTCACATTTGCACCGTTGATGTATGGTATTTACCATATGGCTGTTAAAGGCTCACGCGGCGAAAAAGTTGAAATCGGAGATGTTCTCATCGGCTTTAAATCCGTCAACGCATTCATCCGAAGTTGGATTTACTGGATCGTTTACTTAATCGCTCTCATCATCATCGGAATTATCACATTCCTTTTGACAAAAATCGCTTCGGTTCTTTCAATTATCGGTACGCTTCTCGGACTCATTTGGGCCCTTATTGCATTCTTTTCGATATACATTTACGTCATGTCCCCGTCCAAGAATGCAATTGATACATACAAAGAAGGTTTCAACGTCTTGAAGAATAATCTTCTCATGACGCTTGTCACGTACGTTGTTTACTGTATCCTTTGTTTTATCGGACTCATCCTTTGTGGTATCGGTATCTTGATTACATTCCCGATCGCAATTGTTTTCACAGCCACCGTCTTGAAGGCGCTAAAACCGGGAATCTGAAACAAAAGATAAAAAAGATAATTCGACTGAAAATAATTATACAAAAAAATAATTCAGAGTCCTTTTCGGGCTCTGAATTTTTTTGAAAACTTGATAAAATACCATAGAATGTCATAAATTAAACAACATAAATAAAATAATATAAAAAATTGTAAAACATTAAAAAATAAGGAGTCACTCACCATGAATTTTGATATGATTTCAGCCGGACTTAAGAAGAGCTGGGATGTTTTTTTAGCAAACATCGTTGCTTACGTTGTCGGCGTCTTGATTTTGATGATCGTAGGTATGCTTTCGATCTTCCTTATCCCGATTATACTGCTCGCGCCGTTAGCATACGGTTTTGCTTATATGGCTATTAAAGGCATGCGCGGCGACAAAGTCGAAATCGGAGATATGTTCATCGCCTTAAAATCTGTCAGCGCGTTCATCAGAAGTTGGATGTACTTGATCATTCCCTTTGTCATTTTCTTTATCCTCGGAATCTGCGTTTTCCTCATCTCGGCGGTGTTGGCACAAATCTCCGGAACCCTTGCTTTCCTCTTCAGCATGTTCATGTTCTTGGTCTACTTGGTTTTGCTTATTGTCATGATACCCATTGTCTTCTATTCACTGTATATTTACATCATGACCCCGTCCGAGAACGTTGTATATGCGTATAAAGAAGGTTTCGCCGTCTTTAAGGCCAATATCGTGATGACGATTATCGCAATCATCGTTGTCTATATCATGGCAATCATTCCCATCCTCGGTGCGATTATGGGAGGTCTCTTTACAGTCTATCTCTTGAAGGAACTCAAACCGGACCTCAGAGACAACTCGTAATTTGACTGAAACATTAAAATGAAAAATAAATTCAGAGTCCTCACGGGCTCTGAATGATTTCTTTTTTCAAATTGCTTTTTTTTTATTTTGCTCTTTTATTCCATCGTTCTTTCAAGGACAGATACTTCTGTAATCTTTTTATACATCCGCCGAATTTGTGTTAACTATCAAACGCTTCGGAAAGGAAAGAAAAATGATTATATTTCGCTGACTGGAGGGCAAATGCTAAAGCAGGAGCGCGCCCGCCGACATAATAAAAACCGGATATGGGCACGCACAACGCTTGAATTTCCCGGCACTTGTGAACAAAATGAACGTGGTCGAATTCGACCACTTTAAAGTGCGGGCAGGATTGCCTTCTTTTGTGTTCAGTATAGGGGAATGGATTACAAAAACAAATACGGTTGGCATTTATATCAAATATGAATGTTTGTAAAATAATAAATAATAAGAAATTGTCGGCACAAATTGCAGAAACGCTATCTAATGACGGGGAAAGGAAAGAAAAATGATTTTTCCAAAAGAATACAAAACAATCGGATGGACGGAAAAAGGAAAAACGTCTCCCGATGAACAAAAAAGAATTTACTTTTTGTCGGAATACATTCTTGAAAAAACAGCCGAAGGCTACAATTTGTACAAAACCAAGCATGAAGGAACCGGCTTGATTCGAAAAGCGAAAGATTCCGAGTTGGTTGCCGGCGCTGAAGAAACGGTCATCTTCAAAGAACATCTGAACATCAAAAACCGGACGCTTTTAATCCAAACGGCCGTAAAAACGCTTGAGTCCGAGAACGAAAAGAGAAAAAAAGCAAGCCAAAAACCGGCAACAACCGTTATTTTCACGGGCATTGACCGCCACTTAACGTTTGTCAAAGACCCCGGCCTTTCCGAAATATCGGAAATCGAAGTGATCGATATCATCCCGCCGGAACCGCCGTGGCTGGCCGACTGCGTCAAGCGGCTGGACACCGCCAATATTTTCGGCGACCTTCAGATTCGCTTCACGGAAAAAATCGCGGACCTCTCCGTTTACCAAGGCGATAAAACCATCTATCCCTGCCGCTCATCCGGTCTGAAAGGAAAATTCCTCGACTCCGACAGGATAGATGAAAATAAAGACGGATGGCGACTTGTCGGCTGCGACACTTCCAAAAAGATTGCCGAAGCGCTTTACCCGGGTTTGAAATATGAATTTATTGAAATGTGCCCGATGCGCTCGGAGCTGACAAAACCCGAAAAACCGTTTATCATGCGATGCTGCAAATCCGAAAATTCCGGAAACATTGTCAAAATAAACGGACAGACGGGAATTATTGTTCATTGGGGCACGGGCGAATGGCAAATCGCCGAAAGCATTCGAAAACTGGCGCTTGAACTTCAAAAAAATGAATAAAGGACAAAAGCGCAAGAATAAAGGAGAGTTGAAAATGAAAAGGACGGCGTTGATTACAGGCGCTTCAAGCGGAATCGGCCGAGAGCTGGCAAAAGTATTCGCAGGCGGCGGATACGATTTGATTCTCGTGGCCCGGAATGAAAAGAAGCTGGAAACATTAAAAGACAAACTGGAAGCGAAATACGGGATCAAGGCTTTGGTCATCATCAAAGATTTGTCACAAAAAGACGCGGCGCAGGATGTTTTTGATCAAGTCGGGCAAGCCGGGCTCACCGTTGACACGCTCGTCAACGACGCCGGATTCGGCGACTATAAACGCTATGCGGAAGCCGACTGGGATAAGCAGTATGAAATGGTGCAGGTCAATGTCCTCGCCTTAATGCAAATGACGAAATTATTCCTCCCGCAAATGATACAAAACGAAGACGGGAGAATCTTGAATCTGGCATCCATGGCGTCTTTCGCGCCGGGGCCGTTTATGTCCGTTTACTATGCGACAAAAGCCTTTGTCCTCTCCTTCTCGGAAGCATTGGCCGCCGAATTAAAAGGAAGCGGCGTTACAGTGACGGCCGTATGCCCGGGTCCGACTAAAACCGGATTTGAAAAAACGGCGGGAAGCGGAACAAGAAAATTGTTCGACACGGCCAAAAGAGCCTCCGCCAAAAAAGTGGCTTTGTTTTCCTATCAAGCTCTGATAAGCGGACAAACGGTTGCCATCCCCGGTATTAAATATAAGATCGCGGCCTCCGGACAAAAAATCCTCCCCCGACGCGCTGTTTCGGCGTTTATTTTAAAGCTGCAGGGCGAAGAGTAAATTTCCAAAATTTTTTATCAGTAGTGAACTCTTTTCCCGGACGCGTCGCGGTGATATTTGCCCAATTCCGAGTCAGCCAGTGTTTCGGCTTTGAAAACGGGGCCGTCTTTGCAGACGCGAACACCCGACCCGTCCATACAGCAAGAGCCGCAGACGCCGATACCGCATTTGAAATAACGCTCCGTTGAAAATTCGGCTTTGGAAAGCGATTTTTTTTCGATTAAAATCTTCATGACGAATTTCATCATCATTTCGGGGCCGCAGACATATATTTTATCGAAAGCGGTCAAATCAAGTTCATTCAAAACATCCGTTACAAACCCTTTTTTACCTTTGGAACCGTCGTCGGTTGTAAGAATGACGTTTCCCGTTTGGGTGAAGCGCTCCTCAAAAATTAAATCGGATTCACTTCGGGCGCCCAAAACGATTGTGACGAAGGCGCCGATCTCCTTCGATTTTTCGGCCAGCGGCGCAAGGGGCGCGGCCCCGATACCGCCGGAAACGATGAGAATCCGTTCTCCTTTTTCGGGAAGCGTAAAAGGAGTGCCGAGCGGGCCGCGCAAACCAACGCTGTCACCGATTTTCAAATGAAAAAGCGCCTCTGTTGCCGGGCCGACCGTTTGAAAAGTAACGCCGTTTGCGTAAGAGCAGCCGAGCGGAATTTCATCAACGCCGCGGATCCAAACCATGCAAAAGTGACCGGGAGAAACGTTTTCAAAGGATTTGTCAAAGAAAAGAGTCCGTTTGCCGTTGGCGGCTTCATCCTGAATACCGGTAATTTTGGCATCCACCGGAAAACCGCCCGTCATACCGCCTCCCATACGTTGATTTTTTGATTTCCCCGTCATTTTCCGCCCACCTCATTTTCTCCTGTGCGCCAAGCCGATCAACTCATCAAACCCGTAACCGTTTTCTTTCATGAAATTTTCGGCGCCGGTCCAAACGTCCTTGAAAATATTTTCATTTTCGTAAACCGCGGAACCGATTTGAACGGCGGACGCGCCGGCCATCATCAATTCGACCATATCTTCATAACAAGAAACGCCACCGACCCCGATCACCGGAATGTCAAGCGCTTCATACAAATCATAAACACATTTGACCGCCACCGGCTTGATGGCGGGTCCCGACAAACCGCCCGAACGATTGCCGAGAACGGGCCAGCCGGAGTGAATGTCAATCGCCATTCCGCGAACGGTATTGATCGCGACAACCGCGTCCGCGCCGCCG
>WRDC01000037.1 GCA_009783635.1 Methanimicrococcus sp.
TCTTTACTTTTCTTTTCAGATGAGCCGCAAATTAATGTAACAGATTACGTAAATGGTGGTTATTTGCCAACGCCAACAATTATTGAAGCCGCCATTTCGCTTTATACGACTCACAGCGTAGAAAATATAACTCGCAGTGACGCCGATGCAAAGAACTTAACGGTTACAACCAAAAAAATATCTGAAATAATAGAAAAGGCTAAAACCGAAAAGAAGAAGATCATTTGTTTTGTTACGGGTGTTCCGGGTGCAGGCAAAACACTTGTTGGGTTGAATGTTGCCACTTCCCATCTTGATGGAGAAAATGGAAATGCAAGCGTTTATTTGTCTGGGAATAGACCATTGGTTGAGATTTTACAGGAAGCATTGGCAAGAGATAAGGTTCAGAGAGAAAAGGATAAAGGAAACAAAATAACAAAAAAAATAGCACAACAATCTGTCAAAGCGTTTATTCAAATTATTCACCATTACAGGGATGAATATCTGAAAAACAAGGGAGCACCTTACGACCACGTTGCTATTTTTGATGAAGCCCAACGCGCATGGAACAAGGAACAAACAGTCAAATTTATGAAACAGAAAAAGGGTATTCCTGATTTTGATTATTCAGAGCCGGAGTTTTTGATTTCCTGTTTGGATAGGCACAAAGACTGGGCTGTTATAATTTGTTTAGTTGGTGGCGGACAGGAAATAAACACAGGTGAAGCGGGCATTTCAGAATGGCTTGTTGCAATGGATCAAATGTTTCTTGATTGGAAAGTGTATATTTCACCAAACTTAACAGATTCTGAATATGCAGCAGCCGAAACGATAACAAAATTGAAAGACCGCGTTTCCTTTGATGACAGCTTGCACTTGTCCGTTTCAATGCGTTCATTCAGGGCTGAAAAATTATCATCGTTCGTGAAAAATGTTCTAGACATTGAAATCGAAAAAGCAAAAGAAGATTTTTCACATATTTCTGATAAATATCCCATTGTATTAACACGCGATATCGGGAAAGCAAAGCAATGGTTAAAAGAGAAAGCACGGGGTAGTGAGCGTTATGGCATCGTTGTTTCTTCTCAGGCGTACCGATTAAAGCCACTTGCCATCGATGTTAGAACAGAAATAAAACAAATTAATTGGTTTTTAGATGGCAAAGACGATGTTCGTTCTTCGTTTTACTTGGAAGATGTCGCTACAGAATTTGACATTCAGGGCTTGGAATTAGATTGGAGTTGCGTTGTTTGGGATGGTGATTTGCGTTATTCCTCAAACAGTTGGAAAACTTTTTCTTTCAAAGGGAGTAAGTGGCAAAATATAAAAAGCATCGAACGTAAAAAATATCTGTTAAATGCTTATCGTGTTTTGCTCACAAGAGCAAGACAAGGAATGGTGATTGTTATTCCTGAAGGAAATAATGAAGACCATACACGAAAAAAAGAGTATTACGATGGAACGTATAACTATTTGAAAAGTATTGGAGTTAAAACTTTGTAATAGTTAAACATATCAGTGATACGAAATTAATTTTAACGGTCTGATTTCTGCCTATAATCTGGAGGTTTTAAACATGGAACACAACCACGAACACAACCACGAACACGATGAAAGCAACGGATGCCGCTGTGGTAGCAACCTTGAAGATTTAACGCTTCTCCTCGAATTGGGTGATGAAACATTAGAGTGTGAAATTATCGGCATTTTTGAAGCCGGCGGCAAAGAATACGTTGCTTTGTCTCCGGTGGACTCCGATGAGATTATTATTTACGGTTACAAAGAATCCGGTGACGAAGGATTTGAGTTAATCGATATTGACGATGAAAAAGAATTTGAAAGCGCAGCGGCTGTTTTAGATGAATTGCTCGGTGAAGAGTAATTCATTGTTTGCCGCCGCTTCATTTATCCTGTAAATCATTTCGGTTGTAACTCTTAGGTTGTAACTCTTAGGTTGTAACTCTTAGGTTGTAACATTTTACAATGAATATGATCCTTCCGAGCTTTTGACCCGGCCACTTACCGGTTGATGAGTTCGATCATTTTTTTCAGGCCGCCTTCATTCTCGCAAGTGTTTTCTATAATTTCGGCGGCCGGATTGATTTGTTTAATACTTTCCGAAATCATTTTCAGTTCATTCGGTTTCACCAAATCCGTCTTATTCAATACGATGATTTCCGATACTGAAATTTGATCAAAAGTAATTCTCTTCTTTTCTTTGATGTTTGAGAAAAAGCGGGAACAGTCAATGAGTGTGAACAGCGGCGCGAACACAATCGTTCCGTCCTCATATCTTATGAAATATTTGCTCAATCCGTCCTGAACAACAAGAGGGGACATGGTTTCTTTCGGCTCTATAAATAAAATGTCGGGACAAATCTTTTCAATCAGCTGGTCGATGACCGCGGTCATGGCTTCTTTTATATTACAGGTGACACAAGCCATTGTCACTTCTTTTGTTTCAATGTCATAGTTCATCAGGTCGCCGTCTAAAACAACTTCACCGACTTCGTTTGTGAAATAAGTGACCGTTTTTCCGTCGGCCGAAAGCATTCTTCCGAGTTCTTGAACGGCGGTTGTTTTTCCGCTTCCCAAAAATCCGCCGATAACGACAATTTTCGTTTTCTACGATTGTGCTGAAGTTTCATTCTGAGTCATTTTCATCTTCTCCGTATTGATTCACAAGATTTTCAATTCGCATTTCAGAACCCATCCATTCGGTTCTGTTCATTCATATTCTATTTAGATTCTTTGAGATTCTATTCAGATTCACTTAGATTCTATTCAGATTTATGTGAATAGAAGGGCGTCAAGTCTTTTAAATCCTCTTAAATCCTCTTAAATTCTCTTCCGCTTCTTTTAAATATTAAAAACCCATTTAACCATTTCTCTTCCAAATAAACCGATTGCCAACGTGGCAGAGCGGCTATGCGTTCGCCTGCAGAGCGAATCTACTTCGGTTCAAATCCGGACGTTGGCTTGAATCAAATTAAGAAAAAACGGTTACCGTAAATAAACCAACCAAAGACAGCAAGAAATCAAACGAAATCGTTTGAAAGATTTCTCTGCGGTCTTTTTTTTTGCATTTTATACCTCGGCCGGTAACCGAACTTATTTGACATCCGTTTTTTTTCATATTCCGATAACACATATTCCGGCAACGGAATCATCGTTTGGTATGAATTCGGCCTGTACGGATGGATGGACGGATTGACGGGCGGATTACTGTACAGATTTCTGATGCTGTTTCGGATTGAAGATAATTTTATATATTCTGCACTCTTTGCTTTTAAGGGTGTTTTATTTTTTTCTGTGGAGAATCAGCATTCCGCACTCAGTTTTAAAGAGGTTTATAATTAATTTATCGATTTGGAGAGTAAAACATGAGATATGAAATTAAAGGAACTCCGTTCCCCGTTGTCACTTGTTATTTAGAGAAAGGCGAAGTCATGATCACCGAAAAGGGTGGTATGTCTTGGATGACCGATAAGATGAAGATGGAAACGAATACGGGCGGCGGCTTAGCGAAAGGTCTCGGCCGTATGTTTTCAGGAGAATCGATTTTTCTGAATGAATATACCGCCGAAGACGAGAATCAATCCATTACATTCGCTTCTTCGTACCCCGGCCGCATTTTGGACATCAAATTAGAAAACGGAAAAACGATTATCGCTCAAAAAGACGCGCTTCTCGCCATGGAAAAAACCGTTCAGATGGATATCCATTTGAAGAAGAAAATCGGCGTGGGTTTCTTCGGCGGCGAAGGTTTCGTTATGCAAAAGTTCTCAGGCGACGGCTATGTATTTATGGAAATCGACGGCGAAGTCATTGAATATGAATTAAAAGCCGGCGAACGTATGTTCATTGATCAAGGTCATTTGGCCGCGATGGAAGACACCGTTACCTACGATATCACAACCGTTCAAGGCGCCAAAAACATTCTTTTCGGCGGCGAAGGGCTGTTCCTCGGAACATTGACCGGTCCCGGAAAAATTTGGATTCAGACCATGCCGATATCGAATTTGGTCAACATAATTCATTCAAAATCGATGTTAGGCCGGAAGTAAAAATTGCTTCCTTTGGCGAAGGGAGAAAAAGTTCGGGCGGGAAAGTCCGCCCGGCCGGCTTTTGCTCGGCTTCCGCTCGGCTTTTATGAGGGTACCGGTGGTACCCCATCTTATTTTTTTAAAAATTTTATTCCAAATTGAAACAACCGTTTCATTTTTTAAGCGTTTCAAACTTTAAGTATTTCAAACCTTTAAGCATTTCAAAAGGGCATTCGGGTTTATTGCAACGGCGGCGGCAAGACTTATCACAAGACTTATCAATCGATGGCTGAAGATGACTGAAAACGAAATCAGTGATTAAAATTAAATAGGAGTTTGAATTAGTTGCGGAAAAGCTTAAAATTCTGAAAGGATTGAAAAACGGAAAATCAACGGGAAAGGAAAAAGAATGGATCCGCTGTTCGGAATGGGCATTCTGGCGCTTATCGGCGCCGTTGCCGCGATTGCAGGCTACACCGAAGACTTGGAGTCAGTCGTCGGTTCCCAAAGCAACCCGAATTCACAGGTTCAGCTGGCGCCGCAGATGAAATATCCGCACCGCCTTTTTAATAAAGCCATTTCAGGCGAACCGCTTTCAAACGCGATGTCCGCAACGGTTGGAGGCATTGTTTTTGTTGCCTTTATGTCCGCTTTTCAACTGCCGGTGATTACCGTCATTGTCGCGGGCTCGGCGGTCGCGGCGATTTTGCATATCTTTCTTTCAACCACATCTTTTTTCGGGCGGATTGCCAGTCAAAGCCGTTTCAAACAGCCGCTTTATATGGATGTCTTTAAACGGAACATTTCCGTAATTGCCGCTTACGCTTTCATGACAACGGCTTGTGTTCTGATTATTTCTTATCTGATGACAACATATCTCGAAAATCCCATACCGGTTCCGCTCATGGCTTTTCTTTTAGGCATTATGGTCGGCTCCATCGGTTCCTCCGTCGGTGATATTCAGTACGGCGCGGAACGGCAGTTTCAAAATCTGGAATTCGGGGCCGGCGTCAACGCGGCTTACTCCGGAAACATCGTCCGAAAAGCGGAATCCGGAACCCGGTCGGGTATTGACAATTCTTGGTTTTCAGCCAAATTCGGCGGCCCGACGACGGGAATCACATTTGCCGCCGTTTTATTTATCACGTCGTGGCTGACGATTTTATTTAATCCGGAATGGGGAAGCATTGTCGGTTGGGTCGGCACCTGCGCCGGAATCTTATTCATTCTTTTAACAATTCTTGCAAACCGAATTTTAGAAAAGTCCGCCCGCCGTAAATTCGGCCCGTATCGCGAAGAAGAGAAAACGGAGATCGTTGAATGATTGAAACCTTTGTGTCTTTCTTTTTCGGCACCTCTGATCCGGTTTACATTTTCACCTTATTGCTGCTGGTCACGTTCGGCGGCATTTTAATTACGCTCAGCGTTCATTTGATTCCCGTCGGCGGCGCGCCTGCCGCAATGGCGCAGGCAACCGGTGTCGGAACCGGAACGACGCAGCTGGCGGCCGGCGCCGGTTTAACAGGTTTGTTGATTGCGGTTTCCGTTTCCGCCGCAACGCAAAACTTTTTTTTCACCATCCTGCTCGGCGGCATCGGGTCTGCCGTTATGATTGCGCTTGTGATGCTAATGTCCAATGTCGGTTATATTTACGGCGTCGGTGTTCCTCCGGCATCCGGAAAAACGGTTCGTGACCCGCTGACGAATGACCGCCAAGATATTTATGTCTCCAAAGGAACGGAAGGGCACGGCGTCCCGACAGCTTCCTTTATCAGCGGTGTTTTCGGCGGGTTTCTCGGCGGCGCCAGCGGTTCTTTGATTTTTGAAGTTTTTATTCGGATGGACCCTGTTTTATCCGCCTCCGCTGTTGTTTTGGCGGTCGTTCTGTCCATCTCCCTTTTCTTTATCAACGCAGTCATCGCTTCTTACAATATCGGCGGCACGATCGAAGGGTTTTATGACGCGAAGTTCAAACGATTGCCGCGCGCAGTTGCCGTGTCGGCCACAGTGACTTTTATTTGCGGCGCGCTGTGTCTTTTGACGCTCATCAACTTCGGAGGCATCATATGAAAACCGGTGCACGGCCTTCTCATCCGGTTTCAAACCGCGGGAAAGAAAAATTCATTCTGTTTGACAAAGCCGCTCTTTGCGGCATTTTTCTCTGCCTTGCGGGCGTTTATGCCGCGGCGCTTTTGCCCGATACGACCTTCGCCTTTTTGGCGGGGTTCGGCATGGTTTTTGCCATTGTTTGGGCTTCGGGAGCCGTCCGCAAAATCTCAAAATACGGGCTCGGAACCGGTGTTCCGTCTGTCGGGATGTTTGGAATCGGAATCGGTTGTATTGTTTCTCTTTATTCCCTGTCGCTGAATTCAATTTGGGGCCCGGTTGCCGGAACGGTCATGGCTTTGGTTATCGGCTTCATCAGCGGCAAACTAATCAACAAAGTTCTTCAAATGAATGTCCCGTCAATGGAAAAGAGGATGGCTGAAATGGCGGCCGGAAGCACACTGGCAATGACAGCGTCAGCCGTTGTCGTCGGCGGCACGCTCAACAACATTTTTATTTTCCATGATTATGTCGGCATCGGAATTGTCGCTGTCGGGTTTATCGGCTGCTCATTGGCGATTTTCCACGCATATAATGCGAATTTGGGTCCCGATGAAGCGCCTGACAGAACGCGGATGCTGGCCGCATTGGACAGCTTTTTAGTGATGTTTGTTTTGGGCATCGCTTCTTTCTTAACGGGAGAGGTTATCGGCCCGATTGTCACAATCTTTATTTCAATTGTTTTCATACTCATTTCATATTACAAATATTGGACTTACATTCAGAGGGACGCTTGGAAAATAACGAGTACAGGCTTGCTTCCCGGCGAGGAGGATTTGAATTGAAGATACGCGTTGCACCGGAGACGGAACTGGTTATGGATCCGCTGACTTCAGTGATTTCAAAAGAAAAAACCGCCGCTTCAAACCGCTCTATGATGGCGCTCATTAAAAAATTGGATGAAACCGAGTACATCGTTGACGGTTTAATGGATTCTTTACAACCCGACAAACCGCTCACCAATTCCTGGAGAGGCCGGGAAAAGACGGCTGTCGCCGCCGGAACAATCACCAACTTTTTTTACGGTTTGATTGCCGGTTTGATTATTTCGGGTCTTGTCATCATCCTGTTCGGGATTATATACGGAGGTTTCTGACATGGCGGAAGATGGCGGAAACAAAACGGCTGTTGCGGCCGGCTGGCCGATGCTGAAAGGAGAGTACAAAACCGGCAATCCGAATTCCTGCGTTGCGGTCGTGACCTGCGGCTCTCATTTGGATGACAATGAGCTGCTTCTTGCCGGCGCAGCCATTTCCGGCCCCTGCAAGACGGAAAATTTGGGCATTGAAAAATTGGTGTCGCACATTATTGCGAATCCGAATATCCGGTATTTGATCGTGACCGGCGCCGAAGTGAAAGGGCACATCACCGGCGAAGCGATTTTGATGCTGTGCCGAAACGGTATTTCTAAGAACAGGATTGTCGGCGCAAAAGGAGCGATTCCGTATATTGAAAATTTGTCGGAAGACGCCGTGAAAAGATTCATGGAACAGATTGAATGTATTGATATGATCCATGTCGAAGACACCCATTTGATTTCACAAAAAATCAAAGAATGCGCGGCCAGCGACCCGGGCGCTTTTTCGGCCGAACCGTTTTTGCCGGCTGCCAAAGAGAAGGGAAGCGCGGATGAAGACGATTCGTCTGAAGATGACGGATGCAACGAAGATGCCAAAGATGCCGGCAGCGTCTCAGGCGGCAACGTCTCAGGCGGCAGCGCGTCGGTTGCCGAAATATCGTCTTTGACAATGATTACGCGTTTGAAATCACTTGATCAAAAAATTGCCGGCATCGGTGATTATCACAAATTCCAAGCCGGATTTCAAGCCGGAAAAGTGGAAGGATTTGTCATCGGATTTGTGCTGGCTGTGATTGTTTTGACAATATTGTACATTATTTTGTAAGGTGGCGGCGGAGAAGAAGATGAGCAAAAAATCAGATATCGAAAATCGGATGGCATATTTAGATGAACTGGTGGAGAGCATCGGTTACCGCTCTCAGCTTATTTCCAGAGCTTTAAAACCGGATTCGGGTATTTTATCGACTCGGAAGACCGGTTTCATTATCGGATTTTTGACGGCTGTTGTTTTTGTTTTGTTTATACCGCTGGCGGTATGGTTTTTGATCGGGACGATTTAAGACGGAAAAAGAAAGTGAAGGGGAATCCCATGCAGGACGATATGAAAATTAATTTCCGGGGCGGCAATGAATCCGCAATCTCAGCGTATGAAGAGATTACGGAGCGGTTGGACCGCTTAGATGAAAAAGTGGAATTTGTCCGTTCCGAAGTCGCTCAGAGAACGGGACAAAAAATCGGCAGGGATGTCGGCATTCTTTACGGCATTATTGCCACGGTCGTTTTATTTTTGCTGTACCTTTTTGTGAAATTCAACGGCTTTACGATTATCGGTATCGGACACTGAGGAGTTTAAGGCACTGAGGAGTTTAAGGTTATGTTTAAATTCGAGAAAAAGCAGGAAATTTATGATATCGGCGGCGTTCGTTTCGGCGGCCAGCCCGGTGAAGTTCCGACAGTTATTATCGGAACGATGTTTTACAACCGCCATAAAATCGTGACGGACGCCGACAAAGGCATTTTTGATAAAGCGGCCGCGGAAAATCTGTGGAATGAACAGCTCGAAATCTGTGACAAAACGGGTGTTGTCTGCGCCAATCAATTGGTCGGTGAAACGCCCGGCGCGATTAAAAGTTATATTGACTGGTTTGTTGACATTGATGATAAAACGCCGTTTTTGATGGACTCTTCCGACAGTGAAGTGCGTGCGGCCGCCGCCCTTTACGCAACCGAAATCGGCGTTTGCGACCGCGCCGTTTACAACTCCGTCAACGCCAGTATCGAAGAAAATGAAATTCGGGCTTTGGCGGAAAGCGGCATTAACGCGTCCATCGTTTTGGCGTTCAACGCGATTGACCCGACCGTTCTCGGAAAAATTGAAATTTTAGAAAAAGGCGGAACCGGATTGTCCGGAGGACTTTTAGAAATTTCAAAACTCTGCGGCATTACTAAACCTTTGGTCGATGTCGCGGCCGTTCCGCTCGGCTCGGGCGCGGGCGCTTCGATGCGCGGGATTACGGCGATTAAAGGACATTTGGGGTATCCTGTCGGTGGCGGTTTTCATAATACGGCATCGGCTTGGGACTGGATACGCGAATTCAAAAAGACGAAGGAAAATCCGAAAGAATATTATTTGCCCGCGGATGTCGGAACGAATTTGGTGGCTCAGGCAATGGGCGCCGATTTCCTGTTATACGGTCCGATCGAAAACGCCAAATATGTCGCGCCGTCCGTTGCAATGGTAGATGTGATGCTGGAAGAAAATGCAAAAGAATTGGGCGTTAAACTGACGGATGAAGATAAATTGCCGATCGGGAAATTAATTTGATGAGTTGAAAATTGGAAAATATTTCAAAAATTTCAAAAATTCCATTCATCTTTGTTTCTTATCCCATTCATCCTTATTTCTTATCCCATTCATCCTTATTTCTTATTCCATTCATCTTTATTTCTTATCCCATTCATCCTTATTTCTTATTCCAATCATCCTTATTTCTTATTCCAATCATCCTTATTTCTTATTCCAATCATCCTTATTTCACTTATTTTTTTGATGTGAACAAAAAATCCGAGATTTAAATTTTGATGTATTTTTCAAGGGGGCGAAGGCTTATATAAATACATTAATTAATATGCTTATTAACTTATTTTGCTCATACTTGTTTATAATATTCATATTTTCAGAAAAAAATTAATCGGTTCTAAATTCGAAAAGAAGGCGTAAGTTATGGCTGACACATTACCAACCTCGGAAACCGCTGTTAAAGAAAACACGGTCACCGCTTCAAAATCAACTGCAAAACCGGTGATTTCGCCGGAAGTTAAGACACCCTCCGCCGCAAAACCGGCGCCAAAAAGAACGACAGCTGCTAAGAAACCTGCCGCCAAGTCTGCCGCCAAAAACCCTGCCGCTGCAACAAAAGCAGCGACCGCGAAGAAAACGACGGCTGCTAAAAAGCCTGCCGCCAAGTCCGCCGCCGCAGCAAAGCCCGCGACAACGACAAAAACAACAGCTGCAAAAAAACCTGCTGCCAAGTCTGCCGCCGCAGCAAAGCCCGCGACAACGACAAAAACAACAGCTGCAAAAAAGCCTGCCGCCAAGTCTGCCGCCGTAGCAAAGCCCGCAGCAACGACAAAAACAACAGCCGCTAAAAAGCCTGCCGCCAAGTCAGCCGCCGCGGCAAAGACCGCGACAACGACAAAAACAACAGCCGCTAAAAAGCCTCCCGCCAAGTCTGCCGCTACAGCAAAGACCGCGACCGCGAAAAAAACAACGGCCGCTAAGAAACCTTCCGCAAAATCCACGGCTTCGCGTTCCATTCCCGTTAACGCCGATACCAAAGAATGGGAAGATATTGACATTGACATTAATTTTGATGAAATCAATGAAATCCTCGGGAAGAAATTCATACGCGGTCAGAAAATATTAAAGGACAAAGAAACGCACTATGCCGAGCTCCTGAAAAATTTCCGAAACGAAAGAACCGGGGAAAAGGAAGGCAAGAAATCCGGGAAGAAAAACAAAGGAAAAATCAAATTAAATAAAGATGAGAAATATCTGCTTTACAGCGTTGCCGCTTTCATTACGACTTTCTTCCTTTACCACCTTCTGCACAGAAAGTAATTTTTGATCGATTCACCGATTAAAAATTTTAGCTTGACGCATACTGTTTCCGGAGACAGCCGGTTCGGATGATGAAAAAGAATTTGAAATAATGAATTCGAATAAAATGAATTCGAATAAAATGAATTCGAATGAAATGAATTTGAATGAAATGAATTTAAAATTTCAAAAAAAGTGAAGTCATCCGAAACGATCTCAATGATTGTTTATTTTTTTATTTTTGATTTTTCAATTCTTCCAGAACAGCGTCAGCGTGTCCTTTCACGCGGACATTGTTCCAAACTTTTGCGATTTTGCCGGCGGGATTGATTAAAAATGTTGTCCGCACGATTCCCATGCTTTCTTTGCCCATGAACTTTTTGAGATGCCAAACATCGAAAGCTTTGATTGCGGTCAGGTCCGAGTCTGCCAAAAGCGTGATTGTGAGTCCGGCTTTTTCAATAAATTTCTGATGGGAGGCAACCGTATCTTTGCTGACGCCGAGAATGACGGCGCCGTTTTTCTCAAATTCTTCTTTTGCGGCCGTGAAGTCAACGGCTTCCTGTTTGCATCCGGCCGTGTTGTCTTTGGGATAAAAATAAAGAACAAGCCATTTGCCTTTGAAATCTTTCAAACATATTTTTTCGGAATCGGGACCGGCCAAACAAAATTCCGGCACAGCGTCGCCTTCTTTGAGAGATGAAAATGTCATTGTTTTTAACCTCGGATTTTTGGATGAAAAATAAAGGACCCCTTTCTCTTTAAGAGTTTGCAAACAAAACAGAAAAACCTGAAGGCCGGTAAAAGTGTTTCAAGTGTTTCAAAAAATGGAAACTCTTTGAATTTAAAAATTAAATCCGAATCATTCCGGAAGCCGGTTATTTCGGCGGGTAAATAGTGTTAAATATATTGGCAAAAATATGATAAAGTCACATGAATTAAAACCGCCGTTTTTATGAAACGGTTTCAGTAAAACAAAAACACATTAAAAAAATATTTTTCTTCTCATTTAAGAATAAATATTTCCCTATTTATAAATATCAGAAAAGTGTATAAAATTTATTTCCCGCGGTGAAAAATATTATGATTGACGACAAAAAAGTTTCCGAGAAAGAACTGATGAGAATCGGCGTTTCCCTTCCCGACAATCTTTTGACGAAATTTGATAACATCATTGAAGAGAGAGGTTACTCCTCCCGTTCCGAAGGCATCCGCGATGCCATTCGCAGTTACATTAACCATTATGAATGGATGAACGACATCAAGGGCCGCCGCATCGGTACGATCTCCTTGGTTTACGATCACACAAAACGCGGTCTTTCCAACCTGATGGCCGAGATTCAGCATGAACATTCCGGCATCATTAAAACGTCTATCCATATCCATCTGGACCACGACAACTGTTTGGAAGTCGTCGTTTTGGACGGCGACGGCCGCGACATTAAAACGCTGGCCGAAAAAATCATCTCCCTCAACGGCGTCAAATTTTCCAAATTGACAACCGTTCCGTCCACCGATAAACTTTAATGAATACGGACGTTGCCGGCGGCATTTAATCTGTTTTTCCGCCGGTTCCGCTAGTCTGTCAATCAAAAGGTGGGGCTTGTGGTTAAACAAAATCCCGAAAAGAGAGAAGAGAAAAAAGA
>WRDC01000038.1 GCA_009783635.1 Methanimicrococcus sp.
CGCGTCATGGTGATGCTTTGCGGAAGGGCGTAACCCGGATCCGCCGTCAGCGTGCCGGCATAGTTGCTGCCCTGCAACGCTGTAGTGTTGTCCAGCGCCGTGTTGGCGATGTTGTTTGTCACCTGATACATAACTTGCAGCCGCACCGGCAACACCGCATTGGTGTTGACCGAATAGATGATCGGACTGTTGTCCGAAACGCGCACGATTTGCCCGAGTGGTACGCCGGTCGCGTTGTTATAAATAAACTCGTTGAAGTTTTCCGGTGCCGTATTGCCCGTGCTGTAGGCGTAGCAAACGTAATTTGCGGGCAGTGTCAGAGTATTCACCTGATTTATGGTTCCCGCGTTGAATATCTTGATGTCGCGGTCATATGCCGCAGCTGCATCGATATTGTTGTTGACGATGTAGCCCGTACCGCTTATGGGTGAACCGCGGAGGGCAGACACTGAGGAAAGTCCGGAAAGGCAGGAAGATACCTTTACAGTTGCCGTACTGTCAATGGTGATTGGTGCGAGTCCGCCAATGACCCCGGCGCCGATGCCCGTGCCATTGCTTATCACAGTGACAACCGCGTTTCCTGTGATCGTGACTGGCACACCATTGAAATCGGATAATCCGCTGCCTATGCCTGGCGCTGATGCGCTGGAACTCGCCGTGACAACCGCGTTTCCTGTGATTGTGACTGTGCCGGCGCCGTAACTACCTGCCATGCTACCGCTACCGATACCTGCACCATCGCTGGCGCTACTCGCGGTGACAACCGCATCGCCATTGATCAGGACAGTGCCGGCACCGCTCATCCAACCGCCACCGATGCCCGACGCGCCATTGGCGGGGCTGTTTGCTATCACTGTACCACCGGAAATCGTGATAGTGCCGGCACCGCTCATCGAACCGCCACCAATGCACGCTCCTCCATTATTAAGCGAACTGCCCGTCGCGGTTACCATGCCGCCGTTGATCACGATGGTACCACTTGAACCGGTGTACCCGCCGCCGATGCCTGCGCTGCCACTACCGGTGCCGCTGGCATAGCCCGTCGCGGTCACAGTACCGCCATTTATTGTTATACTGCCGCCTGATTGTCCGCTAGCGCCGCCAATGCCCGCATTACCGTTCGCCGTCGCCGTCGCGGTCAGTGAACCGCCGGTGCTGCCGGTCCCGGTCGCACTATCAATCCTTATCGTAGCGATATTCGTCCCGCCCCTATTGGGCACCAAAACACTGCCACTGATACTATTATCGCCCGCCAAAAGCAAATCGACATTCGCATTTCCCCGCAAATCGAAATTACCCGTCATCGTAATATCATCAATTATAATACTCGTCGTCACTCCCGTATTCACCACAATCCCCGTCACCGAGTGCGACCCACTCTGCCATATACGATACGCAACCGGCCCTGTATGAGTCACGGGCGCGTCTGATCTGATGGTTAGGGTGCCGGCGCTGTATTGGTAATATGAGGACCATGCAGAATTTGTTAATGAGCCGTCACTGTTGGCGAGGTCGATCTCCATCCAAATGGGGGGCGGGAACATTGAAAAGTCCACACCGGTATAGGACGGGTTGCTACTATTGAAATTATAAGGACCAGTCGGCACAGGTCTCACTGTTGTATCCAGCGAATACCTTGCGAGGGCCACGTTTGTGATCACTACCGAATCGCCTGATTCGGCTTCTATACAATATGTACCGTCAGGCCTTGTCGTTGTCGTGCCGGGGATTCCATTGCGCTCATAGGAAATTGTCACGCCGTCAAGGGGGGTATTAATGCCGGAGGTTCTGACCGTACCTGATAAACCTAGGTAGTATTCCGTGACACGCACCATCCCATGCCCAACACGTTGGTTAGCCGTAGTTGATGCAGGGCTATTAATTAATCTGTCCACGCCGCCGATATAGCCGGAACCGCCGCCGCCGCCGCCAGAGGCGGAGGTGTTACCGCCACCGCCACCGCCGCCGCCGTACCAACCGCCACCGCCGCCGCCGGCACCTGCGAAACCGTTACCGCCGTTGCCACCTGTGCCGAAACTACCGATTCCGCCGTTCGTTGAGCCGGCACCGTATAGTGGCCCTGCGCTGCCACCGGCGCTCTGCGATCCGCCACCGCCTGAGTTAGCACCAACACCGGAAGGACCAGCATCGCCATTGACACCACCACCGCCGCCACCGCCATATCCACCGCCAGCACCGGCGGTGCCGCCGGCAACAATGACTCTGTTGGCAGGTGCCATACTGCCAACACGGATGTCGCTGGCTCCGCCTCCGCCTCCACCTCCGCCACTGGGACCGGTTCCGGTGCCACCATTGCCTCCGCCATTGTAGCCTCCGGCTCCGGAAGAACTGGCGGTTCCGTCTACACCACGACCTCCGGCATAATAGTAAGCCGTTATATCCGCTGTGTTGCCAACAGTACTATACCAACCTATTGAATAGCCGCCTTGGCCAATCCCAATTGAATTTGATCGGCCACCTTGCGCGCCCCAAACCTCGAATTTATAGATTCTACCCGGCTTTAGCGTGAAGGAATCGGTCACAGCTACCATATAGTTACCTACAACATCCACAAGAATGGTCTCGTGAATAAGGTCTGAGGTTGACAGCGGTATCATTTGACCCCCCGTTGTGGTCCATGCCGGCACAAAACCCATCGGCAACCGCATACCGCCGTTAATGTTTTCGACAGACCCATTTGCCGTTACAATAAGAGTCCCCGTAAATGCCATAATCGGATTACTTCTCCAATCAATAGCAAACTGATTCTCGCCGGTCACGGACATTGGAAGCAAGTAATCTATATCATTATCATTAATAAAAGAGGAAGTCAGACCAACGACATAATTGCCGGGTTCAAGGTCATTAAATATATATGTACCATCCCAATCAGTTTGTGTTTGAGCGATATGGACAGAGGAATCATTCGCCGCATAGAGATAAACGGGATATCCTGCCAAAAATTGCTCGCCCGGATCATAAAGACCGTTCCAATCGGTTGTTAGCATACCATTACCGTCAACCCATAAAAAGCCGGAGATGCTGCCTGTACCCGTTTCGATTTCGGTTGAGAAAGAATCATCAGCGGCGACAAGATTAGCAGGAACAGTTGCAAAAAGAAGAGCGAATACGACAAAAAGAATAAGGAATTTTTTTCCCGATGTTTTCCAATTTTCTATGTTTAAATTGGGAAATAACCTTTTTTTTACAGTACTTACGGTCTTATGTTCTTTGTTCTTTATTCTTTGTTCGCTGCTCGCTGCTCGCTGCTCGCTGCTCGCTGTGAGCGAGTGGTCTGTCACTACATTGTGCATAAATCTTTCCCTCCATAACCGAAAAACAAGTTAAATCAATAACAAAACACAAAAAGTTGTTGATTAATACAAAAATTTATGATTTATAACATTTGAATATGATCATAAATTGATTGCTAAGGGGTGTAGAAAGATTGTGGTATAAATATTTTATCGAGAGAGGAATATAAATGAAAACTGTTGCTAATAGACAGAGGAATAGGGTTAGAGGGTGAAAGCTCTACTGTAATTGTTTTTAGTTTAAAATGTTGAAAAATAAAGGATGAAAAATAATAAAAAGTCATGACAATATGTAATAAATGTTCGTGATAAAAAATCGGTAAAGATCATGATAAATCGTTACCATAAACGAAACATAATAAAAAAAGGATAAAAATAAGGGTAAAAATGGTAAAAAGTCATGACAATATGCAATAAAAAGTAATGACAAAATATCAGTAAAGAACATGATGAATCGCGACTGTAAACGAAAAAAAATAAAAAAAGATAAAAATGAATAAAAATGGATAAAAATGGATAAAAAGTAAAAGAATTAGAAAATAAGCTGAATTCTTGATTGAAGAGAAGAATGAAAACGGTTACTCCAAAAACCGTCTTTTCAAACGAATGACCTATATTTTCCTTTTTCTTTATTTTGCTGGCAGAAGGATGACACGGGGTGCCGAAGGCACCCCCACAAACGCTGTGAGGACTCCCCCCGCCCCTGAAAAATTGCGACCGGAACCCGAAGGGCGAAGGGAACAATTTTTGGAGCAACTTTTGGAACAATTTTTTTATACAACAGACACCGTTTGAGAAAACATGACCCTGATGAAAGAGTGTAAAAACGGAGCAATTCCGGAAATCGTGAAAAAGACAGCGGAAATAGAAAATATTGATCCTGAAAAACTGCGCCGGCTGATTTGCGAAGGGCGGGTGACGATTCCGAAAAACGTAAACCGTGATACGTCGCCGACGGGCATCGGCAAATACATGAGCACAAAAATCAATGCCAATGTCGGAACGTCGCGCGATTATAAAGACCCGGAAGAGGAGGTCAAAAAGGCAAAAACGGCTGTTCAATACGGCGCCGGCGCAATTATGGATTTGTCAACCGGCGGCGACTTGGATGCCATTCGAAAACGGATTTTATCGGAAGTTTCGGTTCCTGTCGGCACCGTGCCGCTTTATGACGCCGCCGCAACAGCGTCCGTGGTTGTTGAAATGACGGAAGACGATATGTTTAACGCCGTTCGCCGCCACGCCGAACAGGGCGTTGACTTTGTGACCGTTCACTGCGGCATTAACAAAAATACGGTGGACAAGCTGATGAAAGCGGGAAGAATTACCGATGTCGTCAGCCGCGGCGGCTCATTTACGGTGGCTTGGATGAGTCACAATGACGCCGAAAATCCGTTTTATGCCGAGTTCGATTATCTTTTGGAAATCGCCGAAGAATACGACGTGACGCTCAGTTTGGGTGACGGGATGCGTCCCGGCTGTATCCACGATGCCGCCGACGGCCCGATGTTTGAAGAAATCCTCGTTCTCGGAGAACTCGTCAAACGCGCCCGAAAAGCCGGTGTCCAAACATTCGTTGAAGGCCCCGGACACGTTCCTTTGGACAAAATAGAAATGAGCGTCAAATTCATGAAAGAAACCTGCCACGACGCGCCGCTCTACCTTCTCGGCCCGATCGTAACGGATATCGCGCCGGGATTCGACCACATCACATCGGCGATCGGCGGCTCAATTGCCGGTGCGGCCGGCACGGACTTTTTGTGCATGGTCAGCCCGTCCGAGCATTTAGCGCTGCCGGCGGTGGAAGACATCAAAACGGGAATGCTTGTTGCGCAGATTGCCGCTCACGCAACGGATTTAGTCAAAGAGGGCGTCAAAGAAAGGGCCAAAGAACGTGACAATGCGATGGGGCAGGCGCGCAAAAATTTGGATTGGGAGAAACAATACAGTTTAGCGATTGACCCCGAGCATGCCCGCGCCGTTCGGGAAGCCCGCCGCTCCGGGTCAGACGCCTGCTCAATGTGCGGCGATTTATGCGCCATGAAAATTGTGGAACTGGAATTGGAAAAAGGAAGACAAAACAGAAAAAGAAAAGAAGAAGAAATGAAGAAAAAATGAAGAAGAAATGAAGAAGAAATGAAAGCTTCAACCGTTTTTCAAGGCTGAAACGGCTTCTTTGAAATTTTCATTCTCCGGATTCAAAGCCGAAAGCTCTTCAAAAACAAAAAGCGCTTCCTCTTTTTTGCCGAGATTTTGAAGAGCCGTGGCATAAAAATTCAAGACTTTCTCATAAGGGATACCGTTTTTTTCCGCGCTCTGCTTTTGAATCAATGATAAAGAAGCGGCCGCTTCCTCATACCTCTCTTCCTTCATGAAAATCAGCGCTTTATTGTAATGCGCTTTCGGATGAGCGGGGTCCAGCATAATCGCCCGCTCCAAACATTTCAAAGCGAATTCGTTGTCCTCTTTTTTGGAATAAATAATGCCGGTCAAATTCATGACTTCATAATTGAACGGGTCTTTTGTTTGAGCGTCGGAAAGAAGAGACAAAGCCGCCTCATAATCGCCCGCGTCGAATTTCATCTTTGCCAAATATTCGTAAACGGGAACAAAGGCCGGGTCCCGCCTTAAAACGTCTTCAAACGCTTTTTCCGCTTCTTGGGCGTCATTGAGCGCCAAGCGGATCTTACCGATTTCATAAAGGGCGGTCAAATTCCCGGGTTCATCCGCCAAAATCTGCTCAAACCCGCCGGCCGCTTTTTGATAAAGTTCAAGCGAACGTCCGAAAACCGTATTTTTTCCGGAAAGCTTGAGTTCCTTGTCCGCCGCTTTTGCCAGCGTCAAATTGAGATGGAGGCGGGCGGTCGCAAAATTCGGTTCCAGTTCAATTGATTTGCCGTAGGAAGACGCGGCTTCTTCAAAGTTGCCGAGTTCGCTTTGGACCAAACCCAAAAAATAATAAACGCGGGACGGCGAGACATCAAATTCCAGCTCTCGGCGCAGAATTTTTTCCGCCTGCCGGAAAGCGCCGAGTTTTATATAAGCAAAAGACAGATAATTATAAAGGTGGCAGAGGTCTTTTTTGCCGATCACGGACGCTTCCTTTCCGAAAAGCTCTCCGCCGTTTTCATGCCGTTCCGCGTCGCTGTCGGAAAACTCAAAATCATGAACCAAATCTTCAAAACGGTCAACGTATTCACTGCACGACAGAATCAATTCATCATAAACGCCGAGCGTCATTAAACACAAACATTTATGGTCGGCAGCTTGAAAATGATACGGCTCCGCCGCAAGTACCCGGTCAAACCAAGAAATCGCGTCGTTAAATCTCTTTTTCCTGAACAGGATAAAACCTTTGGAATACAAAAATTCAGCGTTCGCCGGCTCGAATTTCAAAGCTTTGTCGATGGATTCCAAAGCGTTGTCCAACAGGCCGGTCTTTTCTTCCAGCATCGCTTTTTGATACAAAGCGTGCGCATCCTTCGGATAACGGTGTAAAATTTCATCATAACACCGAATGGCGGCGGCGGCATCCCCTAAATGGACGTAAGTTAAAGCCAGTTTTCCCCAAGCCTTCCGAAACTTCGGCATATCTTTGACAATCTCTTCAAAAACGACGGCTGCCTCCGGGTAATGTCCGCCGGAAAGCAGGACTTTTCCTTGCTCGTAACGCGCATCTGTTTGATTCATTTTTCAGACCTTTCAAATTATAACAGAACTCATGAAATTCCGGCACATCGTAAACGGCCGCGGTTCAAAAATGAAATCCGGATCATAATTTTGCCGGATATAATTCAATGAGTCAGAGACAAACAAGGTTGATAAATTTTATTGTCCGGCACGGTTTTTTATAAACCGGATCTTTTTGAGCAAAAGGTTTTTACTTTCCAAACGATTATTTCGTGGGGTTTGATTTTACAAAAAACTGAAAGAATCGAATGATTAAAACAACAAATATTCGTGGTGATTTTTTTTGACCAAAAGAGCGCTGATCAGTGTTTCCGATAAAACAGGCATTACAGAATTTTCAAAAACATTAATAAAGAACGGTTTTGAGATTATTTCCACCGGCGGTACATCAGCCCTCTTGAAAAAAGAAGGCGTTGAAGCGAAGGACGTTTCAGACATTACCGGATTTCCCGAAATGATGGACGGACGCGTGAAGACGCTTCACCCGAAAATCCATGGAGGCTTACTCTTTTTAAGAGGAAAAGCCGACCATGTCAAGCAAGCCGAAAACAACGGCATCACGCCGATTGACATTGTCGTTGTAAACCTGTACCCGTTTCGGGAAACTGTTGCAAAACCCGGTGTTTCGTTGGGAGAAGCGATCGAAAACATTGACATCGGCGGCCCTGCTCTTCTCCGGTCCGCGGCGAAAAATTATGCCTCTGTCGCCGTCATCTGCGACCCGGATGATTATGAAACCGTTGCCGGCGAACTGAACCGCTCGGGCGTCATTTCGGACGAGACGAGAAAAAGACTGGCCGTTAAGGCATTCCGCCACACCGCTGACTATGACAGCGCGGTGGACACTTACCTCAGCGCAGCGCTTCTGAATGAGAAAGTAAAGCGTATGTCCTTTGTCGGCGGCGAAAAACTCCGCTACGGCGAAAACTGGCATCAGGAAGCAACGTATTACACGGACCCGGCGGACACATGCCTGAATCTTTCCAATGCCCGGCAGCTCCACGGGAAGGAACTTTCATACAACAATTACATCGATATCGATAATGCATTGCTCACATTAAAAGATTTAAACAGCGAAAACCCTGCCGCAGTCATTGTAAAACACAACAACCCGTGCGGTTTAGCCACCGGAAAAACATTAAGCGAAGCGTTTTCGGCCGCTTGGGACGGCGACCCGGTTTCCGCGTTCGGCAGCATCATTTGCGTCAACCGTGTGTTCGACGTTCAAACGGCAAAACGGCTGGATAAAAAATTCATTGAAATTATTGCGGCGCCGAGATTTGAGCCGGAGGCGCTTGAAATCCTGAAAAAGAAAAGTGAAACGCTCAGGCTTTTGGAACTCACCGGTTTTGACAAGCCGTTTGAAAGCCGGTACATTTACAAACATGTCACCGGCGGCCTTTTGGAACAGACCCGCGATGCCGGCCTTTTTGAGAAATGGGAGGTTGTCACGAAAGCCGCGTTTCCGGAAAACAAAAAAGGTTTGTCCGAATTCGCGATGAGCGTCTGCAAATGCATCAAATCCAATTCGATTTCGATTGCTTATGAATATGAACCGGGCTGTTATATGCTTCTCGGCATGGGCGCGGGTCAGCCGAACCGCGTGGATTCCATCGGCAAACTGGCCGCGCCGAAAGCCCGGAACAATTTAAAAGAAATGTACGACAAAAGCGCCGAACTTCAAAAAGCAATGACCTGTGAAGAGTATGTCAAAAAAGTCTTCTCCGAATGTGTCATGGCGTCCGATGCGTTCTTCCCGTTCGATGACAGCGTTGTGCACGCCTATGAAGCCGGTCTCCGGTACATTTTATCACCGGGCGGTTCCATCCGCGACGACGAAGTCATCGCAACCGCCGACAGATTGGGCGTCTCAATGGTCTTTACGGGTATGCGCCACTTCCTTCACTGACATTTTCAGCCGCAGGGTCATGATTTGAATCCCGAATAAATGATGACTCTGCTCTTATCGTGACCCGATGAAACGATACGCTGCAACCGAAAGAGAGGAAAGCCGCATTTTTAAGCAATCGGATTTCAAGTAAAAGGAGAAGCGCGACCGGAGAGAAGCGAAGGCCGCAATTTTTAAGCACTCGAACCTCAAGCAAAAGGAAAAGGTGACCGGAAGAGAAGCGAAGGCTTCAATTTTTAAGCGCTCGAATTTCAAGCAAAAGGATAATTGCGGCCGGAGAAAAGTGAAGGCCGCAACTTTTTTTAAACTAAATTAAAATCAGATAGGCACTTCAAAATCGGAAAGTTCGTAATTGAAGGGTATGCCGTTGATTTTGCAAAGTTCTCTGGCGAGAAGCCAGTAAACGAGGGAGAGCGCTTTTCTTCCTTTATTGTTTGTCGGGATGACAAGGTCAACATTCTTCGTCAGGTTGTTGGAATCGGCCAGTGCAATGGCGGGGATATTGATGTCAAAAGCTTCTTTAATGACCTGCGCATCGCCGGCGGGGTCTGTCACGACAATGATTTCGGGTTCAAAATAGTTGTCCATCTTCGGGTTTGTAAGCATGCCCGGGATGAAACGGCCAAGCGCCGAGCGGCAGCCGGTTGCTTTGGCGAACATTTTAGCGGGATACTGGCCGTATTGTCTGGAAGAGACGACCAAAACGCGGGAAATGTTGTATTTGGAAAGCATATTCGCCGCGGCGATAATTCTTTCGTCGGTGGACTGAATGTCCAAAACATAAAGACCGTCTGTCCTGACGCGGTAGACGAAACGCATCATATCTTTTGTTTTCTGTTGTGTGCCGATGTGGACACCCGCGGCCAGATATTCGTCGATGGAGACGAGATAAGACTGGTCGTTGAAGGCGACATCTTCGTTAACTGTGGGTTGTTCTTCTTGGTTTTCCATTTAATTCACCTGTATCATTTGAATTTGAAATTATTTTCCTTAATTTTTAATTATTCATTTTTGATTTTTACGGATTCCTTCGACCCTTCATTACCTTTTAACGGTAATCGGAACAACGCCTCTCTTGAATTCTTCAAGAGCGATGTAGAGCGGATCAATGCCCGATTTTTCATAATCTTGAATTAAAACGGGGGCGCCCATTGAAATCTGAAGGGCGCGGGCACCGACAATTCTGGCTCTTTCAAACCTTGTGTATTCTTGAATTTGGAGTTTCATACCCTTCACCTAAACTTATCCGTCATTGTTTCTGCCGCGGTTAAAATGTTAAAATAAACGAAAAACGGTGTTGTTTTTCCGTTTACTTGACTTTTCATTCTCAGCTTGCCGCTCACTGATACGGAGCAATCACGTCAACCATTTCGATATGGCTCAAAAGCATTCTCCTGCAGCAGTATCTGGTATAGCCGAGGTCGTTTAAGACCTGGCCTTTATCCTCGCCCGCGCCGGTTCTGGCTTTGAATTCTTCATATCCCGAAGCAACGACTTTCCCGCATGAAAAACAACGGATCGGTATCATTTATTCTCACTTTACCTGTATGATTTCTGGTATCTCGCTCTGGCGCCCGGACCGCCGAAGTACTTCGGTTCTTTCTGTCTGGAGTCGCTGACAAGCAAGCTTCTGTCAAATTCAGCGTATGCGTCACGGATTGCGGTGTCGTTGGTGAATTCAACGATTCCTTTTGCAATGGCAGTGCGTACCGCGTTGGCTTGACCGACAAATCCGCCGCCTTGGACGGTGACAAGAATGTCGAGCTTTGAAATGACTGCTTCGCCCGCGATGTTGACCGGTTCGGAAACTTTTTGATTCACGAGCCAGTTGCCGTAAATCGGGAGCGGGATTTTGTTAATTCTGACAATGCCGGTACCTTTTTTTACGGTTGCTCTGGCAACGGCTGTCTTGTGTTTTCCTGATGTATTCACAATTTTTTCGACCATATTCCATCACTCCTTTAGACCTTAGCTCCGAGATTTTTACCGATATCGCCCAATTTCACATATTTGGAGGAGCTTAAACGGGTGACGTCGGCCGCTTCAATCGTTTCGATTTTCGCGTCTTTGAATTCCGGCGGAACGCCGCAGTAAACTCTGAGATTTTCCATTGCGGCTCTTCCGTTCTGTCTTTTGTACGGGAGCATACCGCGGACGGTTCTCTTCAAGATTCTTTCCGGTCTTTTCGGGAAGTAAGGGCCGTGTTCCGTTCGTCCGGTCTCAATGGATTTGCGGTAGTCGGCATAAATAGAATATCTGTTTCCGGAAACAACAGCGAGGTCGGCGTTGATGATGTTGATTTGTTCGCCGTTTAAGAGACGCTTCGCGGCAATACTTGCCAGACGTCCCAAAATCAATCCGTTTGCATCAATAACTGTCATACTTTTGCACCTCACTGGAAAATTCGAATTCCTGAACCGGTTGGGTTCTCGTCAAGGATGTCTTCGATGCGGACGCATGTACCGCCGGCCGCTGTGATCTTTTCAAATGCGCCGACGCTGAAGTTTAAGGCCGCAACCGTCACAGGGAAACAGACGTCACCGGCGCCGAGGACTTTCCCCGGAACCAAAAGGACATCGTTTTCATTGGCGTGTCTGTTGATTTGACTCAAGTTGACATTGGCATAGTTTCGGGACGGATTTTCCAATTTTTTGGCAATCGCGACCCAAATCGGCGCGTCATTTTCTACACTGGCGCTTTTGAGCGCCAAAATAAGATTAATCATTCTCGGATTTGTCTTTCGAGAGAGCTTTACAAGTGATCTTTTGCCCATTATTTTCCTCCGCAAGATTTTTTGGAATAAAAATCCTACTCACGCAGTTTGCTTTAAAAATGAAACAGCAGGTTGCGTTCGAAAATAAAGTACCCTGAAAATTACTGTTTTCTTCAAAATCAGATATAAAAATCAGATATACGCTATTTTCCTATAGGTGACCGCTTAGAAAGGACACATAGAATATAAAGGTTTCTTACTTTCGGGGATTTGCGAAAGACGGATGATTCAAGTATCAAATGACTGGGTTAATTAACACTAATTATCAGAATGGTAATGTTATCACACAATACAAAAACATTATCCATGACAGTATAAATGAAAGCCATGCAAATCCTCTGAGATTGAGTATACCTTCCTTATGAATTAAACAATAAGCAAGATACAATCCGAAAAGGATCGGGAAAAAGCCTGCAAAAGGAATCCCAAATTCAATTATTTCAAAAATTATTAAAACTGCAAAAGAAATACCGGTTATAGCTGTTAAATATAAAGTAATCCTACTGATCTCTTTTTCTTTATTTTGGAGCAAGGTTGCATATGAATAATAAAATAATGTAAATGGAAGTATATAAAAAGACCATAAAAATGCCTTAATACCTTCAATCCAAATTAATGAGCCATGAAAGCTTACCAGAGTAAACAATAAGAAGGTAACACAGCATGATGTAAACCCGACACC
>WRDC01000039.1 GCA_009783635.1 Methanimicrococcus sp.
CTTTTCCGGCGGGCATCGGGTATCTTTTTGTGATGGAGCCGGCGGCGATGTTTCGGACGATGACTTCGATTTTAATGATGTCAACGATGTCAACGACCATGTCGATGCCCGAAGCCATGCCTTTGTAATGCGTTTTAATGCCGTTTTCTTCAAGCATTTCAAAAATTTTGCGGGAAATTTGGGCATTATAATAGCCTTTTTTCGGGGCTTCGCTTTTCTTGCCGCCGTTAAAAGCAGTCAGACTGTCACGGAATTCGGAAATATATTTGCCCGAATCGTTAGTGGTGTAAATGGTTTTGGCTTTTCCTGAATAAATCGGTTCGAGTTTTTGAATTTCAGACATGGACATCACTTGTGGTTATGTTGGATGGGTCCGTTTGCGATGATTGACAAAATAAATTCGGACTCATGGAAGTAAAAACGACATTAACTAAGCCATAGTATTAAAACATATTCCATTTGAACGGATTGTTCATTAAAAATGCCGCCGAAAAACGAAAACGATGTAAACGCAAACAGAAGACGCATATATTAAAAATGTAAAAATGCAAAATTTTATTATGATTGAGAGCTAATCAGTTATTTCAAATTTTATAATTTGTCCGTTCCGATAAAATCAAAAAGAGAAAAACATGAACACTGAAACCTTAGATGTTGTGGAATTGCTTCTGACCGCTGAAATCTACAACACGCAAAATGATTTAATTGTAAATGACATTCCGTCAAAAATCCGCCGTACGCTGTGGGATGCAAAAACAAGGAATGTCGCAAAACCCATTAGAGTGAATAATGCCGTTATCAAGAGTATGTTCGGCATTACGGATGTCGCCGGCGCTCTGAAAGTGAACGGCAAAAGCTTTGCGTATGCCGTTTCCGACGCCTATACAGGCAACGTCCGGCTGACGGAAGGATCACTGGAATCCGCCGCCGAATGGTTTGAAAAGCAGGAAGGCGCCCAAGACAGAATTTCGGACAATCCCGTTTTGGCTTATTATTACGGCGTTGTCATGGACAAAAAAGAGATTCATTATGATGAAGTCGCCTCCAAAAATCCGCCGAAAGAGGCTTCAAGAGAATGGATCGAATCCGTCATTGAAGAACTTTCCGAAGACAAAGGAAACGGCCGCGAATGGCTGAAGTTGGCTTACATCAAAGCCCCCGAAGAAGTCCGCGAATCCATGGACGAGCTGATTTTAACGGACCGCCAGAAATACGAACTTCAAAAGATCGGCCTGGCCATCAAAAATAAAGACCATTTCAAAAAAATCGGTTTGTACGATATCGGAAAATTTTTGTTCGTCGGTCCCCCCGGAACGGGAAAAACATCATTTGCCCGCGCTCTTTCCAAGAAATTATCCATTCCGATTGTGGAAGTTCATCTGTCAATGATTACGGATCAGTATTTGGGCGAAACCTCGAAAAACATTGACCGCGTGTTTGCGCTGGCCAAGAAATTCGACCCCTGCATTATGTTTATTGATGAATTCGACTTCATCGCGACTTCCAGAACGGCCTCCGACGATCACTCCGCAATCAAGCAGGCCGTTAACACGCTTTTGAAAGCCATCGATAACACCAGTTTAGTTGAGGACGGCGTTCTTTTGATTGCCGCCACCAACCATACCAAGAAACTCGATGAAGCCGTATGGCGCCGTTTCGATGAAATTGTTGACTTTGAGCGTCCGACACTTGAAATGAGAAAAGATATTCTTGACACCATTCTCAAGAGAATAGACGGTGACATCGATACCGAAACCATTGCCAAAAAAACAGAAGAATACACGGGCTCCGATCTCAGAATGGTCATTCGGGAAGCGGTTCTGTCGGCGCTTTTAGAAAACCGGTATTATTTGGTTCAGGCCGATTTGGAAAAAGCAGTCAAATCCTTTGACAGAAGATCCGGTTTGAAAATGACGGCATACATTGAAGATTAATTCTTCAAACTTCATTCTTCAAACCTCATTTTTCAAACCTCATTTTTCAAACCTCATTTTTCAAATTTCATTTTTCACCGTTTTCTTTTCTATTTTTTTGACTTTGGAGAAATTTCAAAAGCGAGTTATGTGCGCCGCTCACCCCGCGCGCGAGCCGCCCTCCCTTCAAAAAACAAAAAACCCGTACCCCGTTTTTCCGAAAAATGATATCATAAACCGATGATGCCATTTTTAAAAAGACTGAAATAGAAAGAGGTCAATCAGAATGGTTGATGACAATGAAAATTACGCTTTTAGGAACGGGCGATGCGCCCGGAACGCCGGAAATCGGCTGCTCCTGCGCCGCGTGCGCCGACGCGAAGAAGGGCACTAAAAGCCAAAGAACGCGTTTTTCTGTTCTTGTTCAAACCGAGCGGGGAAGCGTTCTCATTGACACAAGTCCCGATATGCGGGCACAGCTTTTGAATCATGACGTCGGGCACATTGACGGCGTTATTTGGACACACGGGCACTACGACCACTACGGCGGTTTCCCCGAATTTTACCGCATTCAGAGGGAAGTCCACGTTTACGGTATCAAGGATACCGTTGATTATATTTCAGACCTCGTCCACTTCATTGAGCCCGTGAAACATTACGTCGGTCTTTACGAACCGTTTTCGCTGATCGGTCTTGAATTCTCAATGTTTGAAGTCGTTCACTTCCCTGAGAAACTGCCCTGCGGCGTTGTTATTTCCAACGGTATTCATAAAATCGTCGTCAGCGGGGATTCGGAAGCGGTCATTCCGGAAAAAAGTTTGGAATATATCAAAAATCCGGACCTGTTTATTGTTGACGCCATCGTTCCCGAACATATGGAAGTTAAAAAACATATGAATGCGAAGCAAGCGCTCGAAATGGCGGAGAAAATCAATTCAAAGCGAACGGTTTTGACACATCTGAGTCACTTTTACGGGCCGCATGACATTGAAGCGGAAAAACTGCCGCTCGGGTATGACGGAATGACATTTGAATTCTGAAATCGCAAAAAATACGCGGCACGGAGCGGCAGAAGTTTTCGGCGCGCGGCGTGCAAAGGAAGCACAAAGGAAGTACAAAGGAAGCACAAAGGAAATACAAAGGAAGCACAAAGGAAGTACAAAGGAAGTGCAAAGGAAGTGCAAAGGAAGTGCAAAGGAAGTGCAAAGGAAGTGCAAATCCGTTTTCATTCGGAACGGAATTTATTTAAATAAAGAAAATCATTTGCCATTCCTTCACGGTGAGAAAAGTATAAATCGGAGCGAACCGTTCAATCGCTGACGCTCTTTGGTTTATATAAATTGACATGCGTTCGGCGCATCTTTTCAATTTTCATATTATCATCATTTCCGATTAAATCCCGCTTTTGATTTAATCATCATTGAATCAATCACATTTACCAAAAAAACGACAACGTCTGTCTGAATCAAAATAAAAATAAGGACTATTCAAATCAAATAAAAGAGGAATCAGCATGGGAAACATAAGACCATCCAATATCAAAACCATTTCATTTAAACTTTTAAACACATACGGCGACGCCTTTACAGAAGACTTTGACCAAAACAAAGCCCTTGTGACCAAATACACGACCATCGAAAGCAAAACCATCCGCAACAGAGTTGCCGGATATGTGACCAGAAAGGTCAGACGCGCGCCGAAATACTGATTTTTCGGCACTTTATTCAACCGTCCTTTCTTTTATCATTTTCATTCAATCCCTTTTCTCTTTTTTTTATTTTTTTATTTTCATTCAATCCCCTTTTCTCTTTTTCTCTTTTTTTTATTTTCATTCAATCCCCCTTTCTCTTTTTTCATTTTCATTCACCCCTCTTTCTCTTTTTTCATTTTCATTTCAGGAGTTTCGGCTGCGTTTCAGAACTGAAAACAATACTTTCACTCCCCAAACCAAAGCCCTTTTAATGTTTTCAGCAAATTCGGATATCAGAAATGTCGAATGTAAAACAGGTCCCGTCAAAATGAACAATTTAAAAAATGAAATGGCAGACGTTCTTGAAAAAAATTTCGGCTACACCGTTTTTCGCCCGAATCAGGAAGAGGTCATCGAAGCTCTGTTAGGTGGCCGAGACGTTTTTGTTCTCATGCCGACCGGCGGCGGCAAATCTCTTTGTTATCAGATTCCGGCGCTCATGAAAGACGGGACCGCCGTTATCATTTCGCCGCTGATTTCATTGATGAAAGATCAGGTGGACGGACTTGTTTCCAACGGAATTGAGGCGGCCTACCTGAACAGCACGCTCTCCGAGTCGGAAAGCGTTGACATCAAACGCCGCCTTTTGGACGGCGGCCTGAAAATCCTCTATGTCGCTCCCGAGCGGCTGATGATGAAAAGTATGATTGACCTTTTGAAAAAAATCAAAATCAGTCTTTTTGCCATCGACGAGGCGCATTGTGTTTCGGAGTGGGGGCACGACTTCCGGCCGGAATACCGCCGGCTGTCTCAGTTGAAAGACTTGTTTCCGGAGACCTGCGTCGCCGCGCTGACCGCAACCGCAACGGAACGCGTCCGCCGCGACATTGTTCATGTGCTTCGCCTGAACAATCCCGTTGTTAAAATTTCAAGCTTCAACCGTCCGAATCTGTCCTACCAGATTGTGGAAAAAAAGGACGTTATGAAGCAGTTGGAAGTTTATTTGAAAAAGAACCGGAACAAATCCGGCATTATTTACTGCCAAAGCCGCGACGCTGTCGAGCGGCTGGCGCTGAACCTCTCAAAAGCCGGCTTTTCGGCGCTGCCGTATCACGCCGGCCTTTCCGATGAGAGGCGGGCGCGCAATCAGGACCGCTTCATTCAGGATGACGCGGATATCATCGTCGCCACCGTTGCCTTCGGCATGGGAATCGATAAACCTGACGTCCGTTTTGTTATTCATTACGATTTGCCGAAGAATCTGGAAAGTTACTATCAGGAAACCGGCCGCGGCGGCCGCGATGGTTTGGAATGTGAATGTATCCTTTTTTTCAGCCGCGGCGACTGGCATAAAATCCGCTATTTGATTGAGAAAAAACCGAGCAAGAAGGAGAGAGATCTGGCCTTTTTGCAACTGTCTCAAATTATCGGCTACTGTGAAAGCACCGACTGCCGCCGGAATGTTCTTTTGCGTTATTTCGGCGAGGACATCCGGGAGCCGTGCAACAATTGTGATTCATGCTTTCACCCGCGCTCCAAAGTGGACGGGACAAAAAATGCGCTCCTGCTGTTGGAATGCGTCAGCCAAACGGATCAGCGTTTCGGTATGTCTCACATTATTGATGTTTTATACGGTTCCAGAACGCAAAAAGTAAAGGATATGCGTCACGACAAACTGGTGGTTCACGGCTCAGGCAAAAACATTTCCAAAAACGAATGGAAACGCATCGGCAACGAGTTGATCCAAGCCGGCCATCTCAGTGTCAGCGGCGACAAGTACCCCGTCATCAAATTGAATCCAAACAGCCGGAAAATTATGGCGGGAGAAATGGCGGTCGAACTGACAGAGCCGCCTGTTTCTAAAATTTCAAAAGGCAGAACTGTTCTTCCGGGAACTGCCGCGGAACAGCAGGCTGGCGGCGAGTACATTGATGAAGCGGAAGACATTTTTGACGACGGAAATGAAGACTTCGGGGAAGAAGCGTATCGGGACGATGAGGAAGAGGCCGGCGGCACAATCATTTACGGCGGCAAAAAATCCATACTTGCCGACGGGATAAATGATGAGATCAGCAACGGAATGGATGACGAGCTTGGCGGCGGAATTGACGACGAGTTTTGGGGCGGAACGGATGACGAGCTTGGCGGCGGAATTGGCGGCGGAATTGACGGCGAGATTGACGGCGAGATTGACGGCGAGATTGACGGCGAGATTGACGGCGAGATTGGAAGCAGGCAGGCTGTCGGAATTAATGACGGGATTGATGGCGGAATTAATGACGGGATTGAAATTCCGGTGAAGAAAGAGAGAAAAGTGAGCGTTGAAAAAGAGTCGGCGCCGGGTTTTGCGGCCGGCGCCTCTCTCTCAGAAACAAAAGCAAAACCGGCGGCACTTAAAAAAACAGAGAAAGGAAAGTTTGATTCCGCCCTGTTCAACCGCCTTCGCAATCTGAGAAAACAAATCGCGGCGGATAAAAATTTGCCGCCTTACATTATTTTTGCGGATACCAGCTTACGTCAGATGGCAACGGACCATCCGACGAATGAAGCTTCGTTTTTGAAAATCGTCGGCGTCGCCGAATACAAACTTCAAAAATACGGGGGCCCTTTTATCAGAGAAATTACCGATTATTTGAGAGGAACGGAAGCGCCCCCGCCATCTTTAAATAAAAAAGAAAAGGCGACGCCGTCTTTGGAAGAGTTTAAACATCCTGAAACGGTTAAACCGGCAGACAAAACGGCAACGGCCGCCGACACAACGAACATTGAAAAAACATTTACGGAAGACGACTTGAAGAAAACTCATAACTTGTTTTCTCAGGGACTTTCGGTTAGCGAAATTTCGGAAATCAGAGGCTTTTCGGTTCAAAAAATTACGGAACATTTGGAGGTTTTGATTGCCGCCGGAAAAATTGATAATGTTGATTTCCTGATTTCAGAAAAAAAACAAAAAGAGATATCGGACGCGATCTCAACACTTCAAATCGAATTCACGGAAAAATTGATGATTTCGATTGTCATCGAAAAAGCAGACGTCAAGTGCTCCGAAGAAGAAATCCGGCTTATGAAGGCTCTTTTGATTGCGGGGATGAAAAGACGGAAAAATTAATTCAGCCGTCGGCCGCAGCGCTTTGGAAACATTCAAATGTTACGGTGCAAAATTGCAGCCAAAACGGCAGCCAAAACGGCAACCAAAACGGCAACCAAAACGGCAACCAAAACGGCAACCAAAATGGCAGCCAAAACGGCAACCAAAATGGCAGCCAAAATGGCAGCCAAAATTGCGGCCAAAATTGAAGTTAAAGTTGAAGCCAAAATTGCGGCCAAAGCAAACGGCTGCGGTCATTTTTAAGTTTCAAACTAAAGCGATCCGCCCTTTATCTGGCCTATAAACAAGGCCGGCTTCAATCATTTTTTGAAGCGTTTTTTTAAATGTCTCACCGTCAACGCCGCGCTCCGCGCAATAGTATTCGCAATCGGAAACCGTCATTATGCCGCACGCCTGAAGAACTTCAAAAATAATCCGGTCCGGTCTTTTGATTTTCGGCGGGGCGGTTTTCACATCGGCGCCGGCGGGTACTGAAAATGAGCCGGGCAATTCGGCCGCGGGCTTTGCCGGAAAGTTTCCGGAAATATCAACGGGAAGACCATCGGGGGAACTGCAAATTTGAGCCTGAATGATTGTACGCATGGAAACGGCTTGCTCTCTTTTTTCAAAAGTGCCGAAAAAACGAAGGCTGTCTGTTTTAATTTGCGAATTGCAGCGGTGACAGCTGACCGTCTTATGACCCGGCTCCAAAATCTGGGCGCTTAACTTACATTTCGGACAAACGAATACAAGATACATAAAAATCCTATTTTTCTCTTTGCGTTTTCAGTCAGGATTATTTATACACATTTTTTGAATAAAAAGATTACACTCCGTATCTCCGGTCTCGGCTGTAAAATGCGCCGAAAGCTTTCTTCAGGTCAGAATCCGTCCACCTCGACACCTCTTTATCCATAAAGTAGTACTCGGAATAAACGGTCTGCCAAATCATAAAATCGGAAAGCTTATTTTTGGAAGAGGAAACAATCAAATCCGGCGTAAACGGCAGGGCCAGATGAGAAAAAATATAATCCTGCGTCATATCGGCAGGCTGTGTCTTTTCAGCTTTGCAATCCTCAATGAATGCCGAAAGGATATTTTTTAATTCGGCCCGGCCGCCCGGGCCCAAAGAAAAAAGAACCGAAAAAACGCCGGCAAGCAGTAACTCAGAATCAACGCCGCCGTCTTCTCCGTTAAGAATAAGGCAATTCATGCTGCTGTCGCCCTGAGCCTGAAAAGCGGACCGGACTTTTTCGCCGAGAAAATGAATCAAACGGTCTTTATCCGCTGTTTCCGCGGCGGAAAGAATATCAACATGGATGATGAGGGTTTTGACGCCCGAATCTCGGATAAACAAAAAGCGGGAAAACAAATTTTCAATACCGTCGGAACTTAACAAATCGCTTTCGTTTAATGTCAGCAAAAGCGTCTTTAACCGATTTCCGCCGTCTTTCAAATTTATTCACCCGTTTTGAATTATTCTGTTGTCTTCATCCGTTGTTGCCTTCATCCGTTTGTTGCCTTCATCCGTTTGTTGTCTTCATCCGTATGTTGCAATCTGTTTGCTGCCTTCGTCCGTTGAATTACTTGGCCGTCGATACAATTTTAATGATATCACCGGTCTTCAGTTCGTGTTTATCAGCCAGACGCATTTTGGTCCGGGCATCGACCGCGTATAAAAACTTGTCACCGATTTCCGTGTGGATCCGGTAAGCCATGTCCCGGCAGCCTGAGCCTTTTTTCATTAACAAAGCATCGGGAAGCATATCGCCGGTTTTATTCGTCCACTTTCCTTCGTCTTCAACCGGATAAACGACAATCATATCCAACAATTTGAAAACCGCATGGTCAATACATTCCTGAACACCTGTGCTGCCGTGCTTTTCAATCAAATTCTTCACGGCCAAAAGTCCTTTCTCCTGAGCCGGATTCAGAGGCGCGATGACTTCAAAGGATGAAGCTCCGGGAGTATAATGAATCAATCCGGCTTTGGACGCGGACTTCAAAGCAAGTTCGGCGGCGGCGCTTGTCGGGATGACCGTTCTGCCCTCAGCCTCAACAAGCGGAATGTGGCCCTTGTCCATTGAATCAAACTTATTGGCAGCGATAATCATCGGCTTGCTGTCTTTGCGGATGAGCCGGCACAAGCGCACCATATCCTCTTCCGACCACTTCGTGGGCTCAACGGCATATAAATTTGTCCCGTGAAGGGCATAATTGGCGTGTTCGATCGTAACGCCGGCGCCGCTGAGCTGGTCGGCCACAGCCTCTTCGATTTTAATGTTTTCCGCTTTGATTTTACGGGAAAGCTTAGCCCAATTGCGGTTGAGAATTTCAAACATCCACATTTCAAGTTCGTAATCCAAAAACTCAATGTCGGCCGCCGGATTGCCGGAACCCGGGTCGATCGGATTGCCTTCGGCATCGGTGGAGGCGGAAGCGTCGACAACATGAATAATTGCTTGCGCCTGCCTGAGATCATCTAAAAAGGAGTTCCCGAGACCTTTGCCTTTGTGAGCGTCCGGAACCAGACCGGCGACATCAATAATGTCAATGGCGACATAGCGGATTCCGTCTTTGCATTTACCGCAGCGCTGTTCGCGTTCCGTACACGGGCACGGCGTCTGAACATATGCCACGCCGTGATTTGCGTGAATGGTCGTAAAAGGATAACTTGCAATCTCCACATCAGCCATTGTGGCGGATTTAAAAAAAGTTGATTTGCCGGCATTTGGTTTTCCGGCAAGCCCGATGGTCATTGACATAATGATTACAATGCAGTCCAATGATTTAAATGTTATAGAGAGAAAAAGAACGGATGAGACTTTTGTTTATTCCCAAAATATTTATTCATTTAATTCGTACTGATACTTGTTTGAAGATGCCGGCATTTGTTGAAGGTGCCGGCATTTGTTTAAGATTTTTCAAATAACGGAAAATAGTTTAGCGGCAAAAAAATAATCAAGGGTTCGATTTATGAGATTATCGGTTAACCGGAAAGTTTGGCAATATATGTTTCTTGTTGCCGTCATTTTATTCTTGATTATTGCATTTATTTTTTATATAAAACCCATCTTCATCGCTTTGGTTTTTGGAATATTGGCCACGGTTCTGTTTAATAAAATCGTTGACGTGTTCTACCGGGCAACCGCTAAATACTCATCCCTGCAAAAAAAAGCGATTGCGGCTTCCTGTACCCTCGCAATCGTTTTGGTGGCGGGAATCGGCCTGTCCATCGGCGCGGTGAGTCTTCTCAACAATGTTGGCGCAATCATTGATTTTGCGGAAGATTTTACCAATCAGTACAATGACTCCGCCGAAAGTTTGGCAATCGATTTGGCGGGCATTGCCGCCGATGAATCTTTGACTTACATTTTTACCTCTGATAACAGGACAAACGCGGAAAACGCTTCGCTGTCCGAAACAGCCGCCGACCCGCCGCCGGCAGCCGCCTCGGGCATCTTACCGCCCGGATATTTCGGTCGCGGCTCCGAACAGACAACAATCGACCTCGTCCAATCTGTCCTGATCTCCGGCCGCGGTATTATAGATATGACCGCGGGTACAATTTCAATACTGACAACGATACTCGTCTCGTCCTGTTTGATCATTCCGATTATGGTCGGCTACAATTTCAAAGAAAGAGGCAAAATACGCGGCAAACTCGTCACGATGGTTCCCGACCAATACAAAGACATTCTTGACCAAACAATCCGGAATATTTCAAATGATATGGGCACCTTTACGATTGCGAAAATCTTGGAAGCCGTTGTCATAATTTTCCTTTACTGCCTCGGTTTTTATACCCTCGGTATCCCATACTGGCTGCTTGCCGGAATCATCATGGGTATATTTAACGCCGTCCCATACGTCGGCTTTATGATTCCCGCCGCCCCTGTCATCGTTTATGCTTACACCATCGGAATGGATGTCATGATTGCCGTCGTCGCCATCATCATCGCGATTCAGATCTTTGACATTTTTTTCCTCCTGCCGAACATGGTTATGAAAACCATCAAAATCAGCTCTTTAACGGCCGTTATTCTCACTTTGGCCGGTTTGAAACTCTTCGGCATCTTCGGCCTGATTTTTGCCGTTCCGATTTATATCTTCTGTAAAATTATCCTGGTTTCCGCATACAAGATGCTCGTTACGATGTACCCCGATCCGGTCGACCCGAATGAAATAACATTAGACGAAGGCTGACGCGTCATCTTAAAAAACAAAATGAAAAACAAAATGAAAAGCAAAACGAAAAGCAAAACGAAAAGCAAAACGAAAAGCAAAACGAAAAGCAAAATAAAAAGCAAAAACGCGGCCTTCGATTCGCTCCGGCCGTATTTTCAGGACTTATCATTTTTCATTTTTTTTTCAGGTGAGCAATAATTTTAATTACTTTCTTACTTTACCTTTTGAAAAACGATTAATCATTTTAATTTGTACACAAAAGATTTTCAGCGTGACGGGAAAAGCGCAAAATCATTGTACTTTTTTTTATTCATTCATTATTAAAGTAAACCATTTCAGTAAATGCAGGCTGGTGCAAGTTATGAGTCAAAAGTTTAGGGGCGTTATCCCCGCTTTAATTACGCCGTTTACGGCGGATAACCAAATCGATGTGGAAGGATTCAGAAGAAATATTGAATTTACAATCAAAAGCGGTGTCAGCGCGATTGTTCCCTGCGGAACAACGGGCGAATCCGCAACGCTGTCGGCTTTAGAACACATGAAAGTGACGGATGTCGCAATCGAAGCGTCTTCCGTTCCGGTCATTGCCGGTACGGGTTCTAACAACACCGAGGAAGCAATCGAATATACCAAGCACGCGGCCGATGCGGGCGCCGCCGCTGTTCTTTTAATTACGCCTTATTACAACAAACCAACACAAAGCGGTCTCCTCGCTCATTATGAAAAGATTGCCGATTCGGTCGACATTCCGATGATTTTGTACAACGTGCCGTCCCGGACAAGCGTTGACATGAGCGCCGCAACGATTGCGGAGCTTGCCAAGCATCCGAATATCGTCGGCATCAAAGAAGCCACCGGTGACATGGGAAAGGCCACCGAAATTCTCAGCAAAACTCAGGACGAAGATTTTGTTCTGCTTTCGGGCGACGACGTCGCGACGCTTTCGCTGATGGCTGTCGGCGCAACCGGCGTTATTTCTGTCATTGCCAATATTCTGCCGGAAAAAATGGTGCGGTTGGTCAGCGCCTTTGAAAACGGAAAAATTGCGGAAGCCATGAAAATTCACTATGAGCTTGCGCCTTTAATGAAAACGCTGTTTATTGAAACCAATCCGGCGCCGATTAAAACCGCCGCCGGCCTTGCCGGACACGCTGCCGGACCGCTCCGTCTGCCGCTTGTTCCGCTCCAGCCCTCGAATTTGGAAGTGCTGACGGCGGAACTCAAGAAGTGCGGGGTCTTAAAGTGAGCGAAGTCAGAGCTGCCGTTGTCGGCGCGTGCGGAAGAATGGGCACTTTAATCATTCACCGCATTATGGCAACGGAAGGAATCACTCTTTCCGCCGCCTTTGATGTCGCCTTCGTC
>WRDC01000040.1 GCA_009783635.1 Methanimicrococcus sp.
AGACTCATGAACAAAACGCAATCCGCTTTGGTTGTAAACCCGGACGTACTGCCGGGGAAAAGGATGATGGGGACAGAGACTTTCTCTTTGATCATTTGAGCGGTCATGTCTAAAATCTGACCGCCCGCATCCGTTGAGCCGCCAAGCATAATGGCGTTCGTTCCGCCTTCGACAGCCGCAACTGCCAAGCGGACCGCTTCTTCGGGTTTCTGAGAGGCCGGGTCGATCAATGTGATGTGAGCAACGCCTTCCTTTTGAATGACCCCGGAAAGATACTCCTCCACCGTCATGACCGGATCACGCTCCGCTCTTGTCCTTGGATTTCAATCTGAGGCCCGGATAGTTACATTTTCTGCACCGGGTTGCACGGATGGAGTTGCGCGAATTACATTTCATACAAATCCTCTTCTTCAATAAACGTTCATCTGCTTCCGGAAATTTTCCCATAATTATTCACCTTAAGTTAATTGTCAGTGTTAAACAGTGTTAAACAGAAATTCAATAAATTTCAAATGCGATTTTAACTGCGCGCGATTTTCTGAAATTTGTGTTCAGACAAAACATTTCAGAAACATGAGACGCAATTAATTTTGAATTCGGAGAATAAGCAGAAAAGGCATATTGAACCAATGTCGCCGCTCGATCTCGAAATCATATATTAAACTTTGTTCAAAGGAATGTTAACTATCACTTAATACATATAATAGTTTTGGATATAACGGGAGTTTAAGTGATTTTTATCAAAAAGTCATTAAGTTTTCATTAAGTTTTCATTAGTTTTCATTAAGTTTATATCTGTTTCAGACATCCCGATAGTTTCTTAAATAAAAATATTCAAATTAAAGCACGATGACTTAATTATGAAACACGATTACTTAATTTTTACTTAATATTTGCCGGAGTTAAAAAATGCCGATCCATCCGATTGAATTCCGTTACGGAACCAAGGAAATGAAAGACGTCTGGTCTCAGGAAAACCGATTAAAGACGCTTGTTCAAACCGAAATTGCCCTCTCCAAGGCCGAAGCTGATATTGGAATGATCCCGAAGGTTGCCGCAGCCGAAATTGAAAAAACGCTCCCGCTTGTAAAATGGGAACGCGTTGATGAGATCGAAAGCGAAATCAATCACGATATGATGGCGGTTGTGAAAGCCATTTCCGAACAATGCCAAGGCGACGCCGGCAAGTGGGTCCACTTCGGGGCAACGTCCAACGATATTTTGGACACGGCAACGGCGCTTCAATTGAAGGCGTCGGCCGACATTATGGAAGCAAAGCTTTACCGTTTGCTTGCCGTTTTGGTCAAACTTTCAGAAGAACACAAAAACACTGTTTGCTGCGGCCGGACGCACGGACAGATCGGCGTTCCGATCACCTACGGCCTTAAAATAGCGATTTGGGCTTCCGAAATTGACCGCCACATCGACCGCCTCCGAGAACTCCGGCCCCGCATCGTTGTCGGCCAGATGACCGGCGCTGTCGGCACACAGGCAGCTTTTGGCAAAAACGGCATTGAACTCCAAAAGAAAGTCATGGAATATCTGGGGTTAGGGGCGGTGGACGTTTCCAACCAGCTGATTCAAAGAGACCGCCACGCCGAATTTGTGATGTGGATGGCCGGCGTTGTCACGACATTGGACAAAATCGGAACGGAAATCCGATCCATGCAGCGCAGTGAAATCGGTGAACTTGAAGAAGGTTTCGGCAAGAAACAGGTCGGCTCTTCGACCATGCCTCACAAGAGAAATCCGATTAAGTCGGAACAGATTTGCGGTTTGGCGCGCATTGTCCGCGGATTTGCGGAAACCGAGCTTTTAAACAACACGTTGTGGGACGAACGCGACCTGACAAACTCTTCCGCCGAAAGGATCGTTTTTCCGGAAGGCTGCATTTTGACGGATCACATTATCAACCTCGGTATCAACGTTCTTGAAAATTTAAGATTCAACCGGGCCAACATTGACCGGAATTTACATCTTCTCAACGGTTTGAACATGGGCGAAGCCGTTATGATAGATTTGACGCTTCGGGGCGTCGGCCGTCAGGAAGCGCATGAAATTGTCCGCTCGGCCGCCATGAAATCGGTTGAAGCAAATATCCACTTTAAAGACGCGTTGTTAGAAGACAAGGAACTGGCTGCTGTTTTGACCGGCGACGACATTGAAAATCTGGTCAATCCGTACAAATATATCGGAACGGCGGTGGAACAAGTCGACAATCTGAACCGCAAATTAAAAGCAAAACACGGGAATAAAATTTAAGGGCCGGGGTAAAAACAGAGGATTCTTCATAAATTACATTTTTTCTCTTTTAATTTTATAGAATCACATTTATTCTTTTCTACTTTGATTAACTGCAGGACTCAGAAAAAGTCAGATTCCCTGGGTAAAGTTTATTAATAATGAATTCTAAAAAGAAATTATATTTAAATCCGTTTGACGGATTATTTGATGATTATCAATCTTATCAATCAAAAGATGATTCAGAATTTTATCAAACAAGGATTTGAAAACTTAAAAACTAAAAGAAGTGGTATAAATTGACAGAAGAATATTGTGACTGCTGGGAATACGACGACTCGCCTTCCCTTCCTTTGATCGGCGATGACGCGCCTGCTTTTGAAGCTCAGACAACAAACGGTATGATGACATTCCCCGGTGACTACAAAGGGAAATGGGTCATTCTTTTCAGCCACCCCGCTGACTTCACGCCGGTTTGTACAACCGAATTTATCACATTCGCAAATATGTATGACGAGTTCAAGAAATTAAACACGGAACTTATCGGCCTTTCCATCGACAGTATATTCTCACACGTTGCTTGGTTAAAGGTAATTAAAGACAATATTGAATACAAGGGTTCCAAGAATGTTGACGTGAAATTCCCCGTTATTGCCGATATTAAAATGGATGTCGCCAAAAAATACGGAATGCTTCAGCCCAACGCCTCTGACACGAAAGCTGTTCGCGCCGTTTTCATTATCAGCCCCGAATCAATCATCAAAGCCATCCTTTACTACCCGCTGTCCGCCGGCAGAAATATGCAGGAAATTAAGAGATTATTGCTCGCTCTTCAGCTGAACGCCAAAGAAGGCGTGGCAACACCGGCCAACTGGCAACCCGGAGATGATGTCATTCTCGGCGCTCCGGAAACCTTTAAAGACGCGAAAGAAAGAGACAGCTGGAAACCCGACGGCATCAGAACCGTCCACTCGTGGTTCCTCGTCACCAAAAAGTCCGCTGCCAAGCCCGCCGCCAAGCCCGCTGCCCCCAAAAAGCCGGCTGCTAAAAAGGCTTAACTGAACAAATAAATTCAACTTATGCAATTTGAATGCCTTTGCATTTTAATGCATATTTAACTCCAAAGCATACGCACAAAGTCTACAACCTCCTAAAAACGAACATAACGAAGCCGGCATTTTTGCCGGCATTTTTTTAATCTGAACATAAATAGGCGGAGCCTTTTTTTATCAAACCGGAAAAGGCATCACGGCTTTTTTTTTATCAAACCGAAAGGAATCGCAGCTATTTTTTTATCAAACCGGAAAAGGCATCACGGCTTTTTTTTATCAAACTGAAAGGCATCGCGGCTATTTTTTTATCAAACCGGAAAAGGTATCGCGGCTTTTTTTATCAAACCGGGAAAGGCATCGCGGCTATTTTTTATCAAATCGGGAAAGATATTGCGATCGCTTTTTCAAAAACAAACAGCAGGGAAATCATTAAAACGCCGAAAAGAATCGGAATCAGCAGATTGTCATCTATTTTAAGCTGTTTGCTGTAGATTTCAAAAACCGACACGGCCGGAATGGAGACCAGCGCTGCTATAATGAACAAAGTGTCAAGCTTTAAAAAAACGGCGAATCCCGCTAAAAACAGATAGGAAACGGCGATAAACGCGAGCGTTCCTTCCACCGACTTTTTGTTCTTAAATCTGTGTTTCCCGAACCGCATGCCGATGAGCGCGGCAAACGCGTCCCCGAAAATCAAAACGGTAATGCCAAGCATCGCAATGTATTTTTGGAACAGAAGAACAGACAAAAAACAGCCGAGAAGGAACCAGTTGGAACTGATATAGCCGTATTTTTCGTTCTCTCTCAAAAGGAAAGAAAGATGTTTGACTTTGATGTCATTCAAAAACCGGAATTTTGAATACAAAAGAAGGGAATTGGCGGTGAAAAAAAGAAGGAACAAAATACCTGTAACAACGCATGCTGTCCATTTATCGGCAAAATAAATGAAAATAACGATTAAAAACGAAGACATATGAATGATTTTCCGAACAATCTCGTTTTGATATTTTTTGTCGGAAACCGTTTTTTCATTCCGGGATGATTGAGGGATATCGGTCATTGAATCGATAATTAGAAACTGCCTTATTGTATTTAATCGTTCATAATAAATCATTGATTCAGGAATTAAGCTATTTTTGAGGTAATTGCCGATTTCAAGATTTATTGGTTTCAAGATTTATTGATTTCAAGATTTATTGATTTCAAGATTTATTGATTTCAAGGTAGCTCTTGATTCTCAAGATAAGTTATTGATTTCAAGGAACAAATGGTGACAACAGCATTGATTATGCCGGCGCAGTCCGATTCAAATAAAGTTGAGTATAAAACAAGCCCAATGGACATTGGTTAATCAAAATATATATATCCAATCATTACAATTAAGCCATACTTTCCGAAGAAATTTGTTTGTTGTTTTTGTTTATCGAGTCGTCCTTCACTGTTAACGTTCATAAATAAAAATAAAAGTTTGCGGACAAAACGAATTAAATCAACTTGTTTTGATTTAACATTTTGATTTAACATATTCATTGTGAACGTGATTCAATATTGAATCTTGAATCCGAAAAACGCCGTTTCACCCTTCAAAAGCATAATTGACACATTAATGAGAAATTTCCACAGGTGAAAATTCATGAACATGCTCATTATATTCGGCGTCGTCCTGGCCATCTATACTTTATCTTTGCTGGCCGTCGGATGGTACTATAATAAAAGACAAAAATCAGTCGTAGACTTCTGGCTTGCCGGAAGAAAAATCGGTTACATACCGCTCGGCCTCTCCGCGGCTGCTTCCTGGATTACGGGCGGCGGCATTTTAGCGGTGACAGCAGCTTATTTACTCGGCGGCCTCGGGTCCATTTGGACATTCGCCGCTCCCAACGTTATCGCGCTTTTCGGAATCGGTCTTTTGGCCTCCAAAATAAAGAATTTACCGGCCATCACACAGGCCGAACTTTTAGAACAGAGATACGCAAGCTCTATTCGTTTACCGGTTGCACTCATTGTCACAATCGTTATGATGCTTTTCGCGGCGGCCGATGTTTCCGGCATGAGGCTTATCCTTAGCGTCTTTTTCGGGATTGATCCGATTTACGCCGTGGCCCTTATCGCGATTTCCGTTTCCGCGTATATTTTACTCGGCGGTTTTTCCGCCGTCGTTTGGACGAATTTGATCCAGTACACCCTTCTGGCGGCGGCAACCATCATCCTGACAATTGCCGTTTTGTTTGTGGCATCGGGTGAGAGTGTGCTTTCTGTCAGCGATTTCGTCGTCTCCTCGCAGGCGTCCACCGGCTGGTGGAATCCGTTCTCCATCGGAATACCGCTCATCCTCATTTTCTGTATCGCAATCATTCCGGGATGGGTTTCCGAGCAAGACCAATGGCAAAAAGTTTGGGCCTCAAAAGATGAAAAGAATGCCAGAAAAGGTTTCTTCTTCGGTTCATTTTTAGTTTTCATCATTTTCGGTGTTTGCTGTTGTCTCCTCGGTCTCGGCCTTCGCTATCTTTTCCCCGAAATCTCAACCATGGGGGATGCCGAAGTCGCTCTTTTGAGTTTCACCTTAAACAATTTCCCGGTCATTGGAATTGTTTTGATTGCTCTCGGTTTGACAGCCGCGGCCATGTCCAGTATGGACACATTCGCGACATCCGGCGGTTCTACACTCTCTCGTGATCTTTACCAGCGATACCTCAGACCCGACGCAACAATGAAAGAATTAAAAATCGTCAACAGAGCCACCGTTTTAATCATCATTCTCGGCGCCTCCGCCATCTCCTTTACGGATATCAACATCATTGAATACATCCACATCGCAACGTACATTGCAAGCGCCGCTTACTTCTTCCCGCTCATGGGAGGACTTTTCTGGAGGCGGGCAACCAAAGAAGGCGCGATCGCTTCACTGTTAGTCGGAGGAACCGCCCAAATTTGTATGATTTTAATCGATCTGTTCATGGGCAAAAGCGCGGCCGGCGTTTACTACCTTGACACAATCAGCCCGATTTTGTCATGTCACGGCGTCATCGTCTCTATGGCGCTGAGCGGGGCTTCATTGATTCTCGTTTCTTTGATGACAAAGAAATCTTCCGTCTATAACTTAGCGCCGTTCTTTTCAAAAGAAGCCAAAGTTCTTGAGAGAGACGAAGTGAACGTTGTGGACAAAACGTCATCCTCATATGACAATTACAGCGATTCCTTAAGAGCGGAACCCAACGGTGACCGTGAACGCCTTTATCTGGATTTGAAAGCTTCGGCTCCCCTGAACTGGGAACGCTTTGTCGCGGAACTCAGAACAAAGAACGAAGCTTGGTTCACCTCCTCCGGAAGAAATACGGTTTATCGCCTGACCCACGGAGACCTGCTCTCCTGTCCGACGATTTCTCGCGGCTCCAACGAACAGGAAATTTGGATTACGGCTGAACCGCGTGTTGAAAGCACATCTATTGTGCAGGTAGAAATCTATCTGGCTTACAATGAAATCATGGAGACGCTCAAATCCATGGGCATCTTAACCGATCTCGTTAAACCGGAAAACCCTAAAGCCGTTTAATGTCAAAAACTGCGGCCTCCCGCCTTCCGGCGCCGGCCGCAATTATCTTTTTTTATTTATTTTGGTGACACAGCGCAGGCGCCGGCGATGGCAACAGTAGCAGCCGCCGACACGAATGAGATTCAACGTTTTTTCCTCCGCTTTAGAACCGCTTTAAAACCGCTTTAAAACTGCTTTGGAAAACAGATACCTCATTTCTCGTTTAAAAACGGGCTTCAAAAAGAGGAGACGGGGTGCCGCAGGCACCCCCATGCATCCGGGGTGCCGCAGGCACCCCACAAACGCATACGGACTCCAACACAGCCTGAAAAATTGTGGCCGGAGCGAAGCGGAGGCCGCAATTTTTAGGAGAAAGGTTTTAATGTTTTTATTCCCTCATGTCTGAACAGGTGAATGACTTATGAGTTCGGAATTATCCCCTCAGGTTCAAAATCAAATTGCACAAATTCAACAAGTTCAGCAGCATGCGCAGACGCTTGCCATGCAGAAATCTCAGACCGACGTTATGATTAAAGAGACGGAAATGGCGATCGAAGAATTAGAAAAATCGCCGGAAGACGTCGTCGTTTACAAGTCTGTCGGCGAATTGATGATTAAATCCGACAAAGCTTCTCTTTTGGAAACATTAAAAGGGCGGCAAGAGACTTATTCTCTGCGCGTTCAGTCCATTGAACGCCAGGAAGAGCGGTTGAATTCGCGCTTTAAACAGCTTCAAGAGCAGCTTCAGAGTATGCTCGGAAAAGGCGGCGGCGAAAGCGGCGAAGATTGAATAAGCTGTGACATCTATGAGGGTTACAGATTTAGAATTCTTCAATCGTCTTCTGGATTATCGGAACATTCTCTACATTTGCCACAGAAACGCGGACCCGGACGCCATCGGAAGCGCCTTCGCGCTTGCCGAAGCCATCGGCGGGACCATCGGAGTTGTTGACGAATGCAACCGCGTTGCCGTCAACCTCATCGACAAGCTCGAAATTCCGATTGCTCTCTGTCCGGACCCCAACGACTATGACATGACTGTTGTGGTGGACACATCCACGCGGGGCCAACTCAATGATTTGAAGTTGGAAAAATTCTGCCTGATCGACCACCACGCAACAACCGCGCTCTTAGAAGACGCCGAATTCTTCATTCATGAAGATACGACCTCCACCGTTGAAATCATTTTCCGAATCCTGAATACGGCGGGTATCCCTATTTCCGAAAAAATGGGACTTGCCATGATTACGGGAATCATCACGGACACAGGTCATTTGAAGCACGCCAATTCGAACACTTTCAAAACGCTGTCCGAAATCATGGATGTGAGCGGCGTTGATTATTTCGGCGCCTTGGAGCTGATGGCGGCAACGCCTCAGGACATTTCCATCCGCATTGCCATGCTCAAAGCGGCGATGAGATGCAAATTGGAACGTGTCGGCGACTGTCTGATCGCAACAACGCATGTCAGTTCTTACGGCGGCGCGGCCGCGTCCATGCTGACCAACATCGGGGCGGATATTGCCTTTGTCGGCTCAGTCAAGGATGACAGCAGTGTCCGCGTCAGCGGCAGGGCAAAAAGAGATATGATTTTATCCGGTACAAATCTGGGAAAGCTGATGGAAGATGTCAGTGAAAAGTATAACGGGACCGGTGGCGGTCACAGCGGCGCGGCGGGCATTGACGCCGAATGTTCGCTGGAAGAGCTGATCGCCGACTGTACGGATCACGCTAAAAAATTGTTGGCCGGCGATGGCAATAAACCGCTGCCCTGCCGGACAATTACGGCCGACCTTCCCGATGAAGAAACGCAGACGCATTGAAGCAGACGCATTGAAGCAGACGTATTGAAGCAGACGTATTGAAGCAGACGCACTGAAGCAGACGCACTGAAGCAGACGCACTGAAGCAGATGCACTGAAGCAGACGCACTGATAAACGCATTGTTGAAATCCGATGCCTTCGGATTTCTCTTTTGTTTTCTTTTTGCGTTTTTGAAAACTGATATTTTTATACACCGCATACTGTTTTTTAAATCCTTGAATCCAAAAATTATTTTTAGGTCCCAACACTTCTCCAACTTCCCCACCGGCGGCAAACAGGAGGAATAATTTATCGAAACGTCTCAAACGACCGACACTCAAAATCCGTTCGAGAACTGGAAACGAAAAACGGTTCTCTTCTTCGGGAGCCAGGCGATTACGTTTTTCGGGTCGGCTCTCGTGTCGTTCGCAATTATTTGGTACATCACGCTGACAACAGAATCGGGCGTCATGACCACGATGATTCTTCTCTGTTCTTTTGTTCCGCAGCTTTTGATTTCTTTCTTTTCGGGCGTATGGGCGGATAAGTACAACCGGAAAATGCTGATTATTTTGGCGGACGGCGGTATTGCGCTGGCAACGCTGGCGCTTGTTATCTATATGATGGCCGGTTACGAATCCATTCCGGCGCTTTTATTCATCGCGATGGTCCGCTCCGTCGGTATGGGTATTCAAATGCCGGCTATGAATGCTTTGATTCCGCAAATCGTGCCGGCCGATAAATTGGTGAGAGTCAACGGCATCAACGGCTCTCTTCAATCCATTGTCAATTTGGCGTCGCCGGCCGTTGCCGGTACGATTCTGATTTACGGCAAAATCCACAATATCATGATGATTGACGTGGTGACCGCCATTATCGGCATTTCGATTTTACTGCTGATTCCGATTCAAAAACACAAGAGGGCGCAGGAACTCGTTCAAACAAGTTACTTTGCGGATTTGAAAGAAGGCTTCAAATACAGCGTGAACCACTCGTTTTTAAAACCGCTTCTCATCATCTCCGCGTTTTTCACGATTCTCTGCGTTCCGGCGAGTTTCCTCAACGTTTTGATGGTCACGCAGGTGTTCGGCGCGAATTATTTGTATCTGACATTGAACGAGATGTCATTCTTTATCGGTATGCTTCTCGGCGGTTTGGTCATCGGCGCATGGGGCGGTTTTAAGAACCGCGTCAAAACAATGTTGACCGGTTTGGCGGCGTTTGGCATTTTCACGCTCGGCTTCGGCTTAACTCAGGAACTTTGGGTTTATCTGATTCTCATGGGCATCGTCGGACTATCGATGCCGTTTGTCAGCTCTCCGATGATGAGTATGGTTCAAGAAAAAGTGGAGCCGGATAAGCAAGGGCGCGTTTTTTCGCTGATGCAGATTGTCTTTACGGGTCTGATGCCGCTTGCCGTGATGTTCTTCGGGCCGATGGCGGACATCGTTCCCGTGCAAACGATGGTTGTCTATTGCGGCGCGTTGATCGCTGTCCTGTCGGTCATTGTCTTTTTTGATAAGGCGTTTTATCGGCAGGGCGTTTTTGAAGCAAAAAAAGAAGAGATAAGGCCTGAGAATTAAACACTTTGAACGAAAATTCATCACATAACGCGTGGGTAGAGGAATTCGATAATAAACTGACGGCTGTAAGGTGGCTCAATGATCAGTTTGAAATGTCAGACCCAGAAGATGAAATAGATTTGTGGATAACAGTAAACGAATAACAGGAGCGTGACTAAGATGGTCTTCTTGAAAAAAGATAATGTGAAAATCGAAGGAAAAGAAGGGACCTGGCGTGAAATCGGAGGCCGAGATATAAGCGGATGGAGCCTTTACTTAATGGAAAATGACGCATACGGAGAAGAGGAACCATGCATCATCATTGATGAAAACAACAACGTAATCTTGGAAGATGTCTGGGACGGAATGGATGAAATTAATAAGCGCGGATTGTGGAAATTAATAGACATATATTACAACAAAGAATGGATAATGCAAAAAGTCAAAAACGTTTCATTCTTCATCATAATGACAATACTTTCCTTTTCTGTCGCTTTGGTCGTAATCTTCAGTCCGATGAATTTGACCGGTATTGCTGTAGCCGGAATTGCCGGATTGTATTATGGTGCAGCGAGTAGACAGTACGAGAAATTAAAATTCATCCTCAGCGGCGGAGACGCTCTCATTCAAAAAACAATAAAATCCATCCTAGAATGTGTTGTGTGGTTTGCTGCATCCGCGATCATTGGACTGGGAGGGTTAATTTACGCTCTTATTTATTACCTCAATACCGGCCTTTCTTCGCCGACCAGACTGTTGGTTGGTGTTGTGTTGATGATTTACTGCGTTTATTTACTCCATCGCCTTTTAGTAAACCTTAAAATTTTCAAATCGGCGGAAGGGGTGTAATCATGCCGAATATTGAAATAATTGAGAGAAATAAAATAAGACCATTTGTTTCCGGATATTCGGATTTTTCAAAAAAGGATGTGATTTAATGAACAAGGTCCGAAAAAGGAAGGATCGTTGCAAAGTCTAAAGGTGTTAAATTTGGACGTCCAAACATCAGTTAGCCGAAAATTAAAGAAGCAAAGACTTTGATTAATCAACATCCTGAATGGACAATCCGGAAAGTTTGCGAAATTGCCGGAATTGGGCCATCGACATATCAAAAATACAAGGAATGCCCGGAATGCGCTCTATAAAATCCTAAGGACTTTACACTATCGTCTATAAAATACCTGTTTTTTAATTTATAGAGCGTATTTTTACTCTTTTCTTTTACTAGACTTAAAGTATCCAATTTATAGACGATCTGTGTCAAAATCCGAACAATCAGCTTCCGGATCCGAACAATCAGCTTCCGGATCCGAACGATTGGCTTCCGGATCCGAACGTTCGGCATCCAATTTATATGGTCTTTTCCTTATCGGATTTCCTCTTTTTGTCTTTGTTAAAATATCAATAACCTTTTGTAAAAAATCTAACACTAAAATGAGTAAACCTGCGAATAAAAGGCCAACTGCTAAAATAATGAAAGCTCCAAGAGTCATTATTCATCCATTACGATTTTGATAATTTAATACTTTTTGTTAAGTTTAAATCATCAATTTTTAGATTTTTTTACTTTTTAAACTTTTTTAGACTTTTCAGACTTTTTCAGACTTTTCGTTCAAAGTCTCAGCCGGCAGAAACCTTATATACCTCTAATCTGTATAACAAACTCCTTTCACAGGACATCTTTTGTGGTTCGGTTTTGAATCGAACATTTGTGTGCTGTGAATTTCTGCATCATTAAGCGATTAATGACAGACGAATTCATTATTCATTTCAGTTGAGTATTCAATATTGAGTGATTCCGTTCATTCATTTTGCATATTTACAATATTACATAAATTCAGATCAAATTTAAGTTGAGGACTAGTTATGGCAACAGGACCAAGATATAAGGTCCCCATGAGAAGAAGAAGAGAGGGACGGACCAATTACCACTCCCGTCTCGCGCTCCTTCTCTCCAAAGAGGACCGCGTTGTCGTGCGCAAGAGCACGCGCAACCTTCAAATACAGCTTATAGCCCCAAC
>WRDC01000041.1 GCA_009783635.1 Methanimicrococcus sp.
CACATATGTATGTGTATTTTCTTCATCATTCCTACTTTTATTTTGTATGAAATTGGGTCTTGGAGTTATGAGATATTTATATGGGTCGCGATGGGAGCGTACACACTGATTGCTCTTCTTCTATATTTTTTGGCCGGAAAATTATTTTTGAGGAACACGCATAATACGCTGACGAATGTTTTCTCCACGATAGCGCTAGTTATTATACTTGTAAACTGTGCATACAGCTGGTATGATCCGCCTCCGGCAAATTTACCCTTTTATTCACTTTTGGGGGTAATATCTCTCATTCTTCAACTACCAAACGGAGCAGTAGCAGAAGAAATAGCTATCTATCTTGTTCTGACGCCACTACCATCATTATTGATGTTGGCAGGGCTGATGGTTAAACAGAGGAGAGAAAAGTTAAATAAAACAGAATCTCAAGACAACGAACTTCTTGAATCGGCGGATGAATCGTTTGAAAATGAAGAAGATGTCATTTGACAAAGAAGGCATAAAACAAGAACATCAACTCAAACTCTGTGGTGATATTTGTAATTTCAAACGGTAGAAAGCAAATGCCATACAGGGCATATTTTTAAATTTTGAGAGATAGGCGGGGAATAAATGTCAAAGAACCTATTCATATTAAGAACCAAAGAGAAATTACCGAAGAGTATTCTCATTTTGATTCAAACCATTTTGAATAACTTAATTGCCGTTGTTATCCACATATGCATGTGTTTTTTCTTCCTCATTCATGCTTTTATTTTGTATGAAATTGGGTCTTGGAGTTATGAGATATTTATATGGGTCGCAATGGGGATATACACACTGTTTGCTCTTCTTCTATATTTTTGGGCTGGGAAATTATTCTTAAGTAACACACGTATTGTGATGACAAATATTTTTTCTGTGATAGGACTTATTATTTTACTTATTTACAATGCGTACAATTGGAATGATCCATATTCTTTGGATGCTCTGACTTTGCCATTTCTCTCACTTTTTGAGATAATATCTTTCATTTTTCAAATACCATCTGGAGCAATGGAAAGAAAATATATTCACTTTGCTTTAGCGCCGCTACCATCTTTGACAATGTTGGCAGGGTTGATAGCTAAGCAAAAAGGATATAATTTTAAAGAATCGAAAATAATGATATTTTTCAAGAATCAAGTCAATAAGTTTAAAAAAAGGTCATGATGGGAGTAAAAAATTGATTTTTTAAGATTCGGGAGTTTGGGGGCGCAAATGTCAAAAAATATGTCTGTAATAATTAAGAACAATTTAATTGCCATTGCCATCCATCTGGGTATGTGTCTTTTCTTCCTCTTCCCGATTCTTTTGTTGGATGCGATTGGTTCTTGGGCTCTTTTCCTGCTCGCGCCGATTGTTTTTTACCTATATTTTTGGGCGGGAAAAAAATACTTAAATAACACACATAACACGTTCACAAACATATTTTCCGTGATGTTACTTGCCATTGTACTTGCAGTAACGACATACGCTTTGGAAGGTCTGACAGCATTGCCGTTTTATTCACTTTTCCTGATGATATCCTTCATTTTTCAAATGCCATATGATGCAGCAGAAGGATTATATGTTTGTCTGCTTCTGGTACCGTTTCTATCTTTAACGATGTTGGTAGGGTTGTTGGTTAAGCAGAGAAGAGATAAGTTATACAAAAATGAGCCTCAAAATGACGAAAATCTTGAGTAATCAAAGTAGAGTCTTGATGAAAACATCAACTGTTTTCATCGTCCCTCCTCTAAAAAAAAATCATTCCGCTCCCGCTAAAATCATCCTCAGCCCAATCACCGTTTTCTCAATATCTTTTGCCGGAATGGAGAAAAGCAGTTCGCTCTCTATGATTTTTGTGTAAGCGCGGCTGCCGCTGCATCCGATCGTCATGTTCGGCTGACCGGTTTTAATGACTTGGGCGACGGCGTCGGAACAAATGCTTTGCTTTCCCGAAAATTCGGCGAAAATACGTCCGCCGTCTCTGTATTCGTATCCTTGGGTGAGAAGCATCGCCTGCTTCGGATTGACAATGAAAATGACGACATCGGGCTCAAACGTCGCTTTTTCAAGCGGGCCGTAAATGACAGCGGAGTTGGTATTCGGCTCAGGGAACGGGATCAAATCCACCGTTTTTTTGGCCGCTTCAACGGTTTCGAAATGGTGAAGGCCGTCACAATAAAACTCGCCGCTTCTGACTTTATCGGGAAGTTTGGTCAAGCCGAGCGCGGCCGCCCCGCCCTTGCATTGCTGTTCTTCAAGCGTTGTGCAGAACATTTCGCCGGTGCGCCGGACATAGTCGGTGATTTGGCAATGCCTCATCTGGCGGTCCAGCTTCGGATATTTGCCGATAATTTCCTTCTCGCTGCCGGCCGGAATCAATTTGACGGCGGCGGGAGATCCGCTGAGCTGAAGAAGCGATTTCAGTTCGCTGCCGTAAGCGTTCAGTTGTTCAATATTCATTTTTATTCTCTCCTTTTTACTCTCTTTTAAGCGAATTGTTTTTCAATTAAACAGGTCGAAAAGCAACCTAACGTATTCACTATTAAAAAATGAAGGTTAATAACTTTTCCGAACAAGCCGAAATCTTTTGAAAAAAGAGACAAAAGGATGAGATAGAAGGATACAAAAGGGAAACATTTTCCCTTCGCATCTCCCTTTTCGTGAGAATTCTGTCAATCCGAATGCCGTTTGTTACGGAAGGGGATAGTATATATAATATGGAATGTTAGGCAAAAATGATCAGTTATTGATTGTTATCCATTATTCATTTGAAATATTCAGCGGATATGGAAAAAATACAGTATAGAAAATCACAGGTGTCTAAATAATCCAATAAAAACGTAGAAGTTTTATTCCGGACTTCCGGCAATAAAAAGGTGATTGAATGAGTAAAACAGTAGAGATTAAACCAACAACCCGACATGAAGGCCATACGAATTTGGTTCTGACTGTTGATGATGAAGGGATCGTTGAGTCCGGTGCCTATCACAGTGTGACGCCGGTGAGAGGGTTTGAGAAATTTTTAGCCGGAAAAGTCGCAGAATTTGCACCCATTGCTGTGTCACGCTTCTGCGGTGTTTGTCCGACAGCTCACTCCGTTTCATCCGTTGAAGCCATTGAAAGGGCCTGCAACATGGAACCGACAAAAGACGGCTTGATATTAAGAGAATTGACGGCGCTCGGAAACAAAATGCACTCCCATGCGCTTCACCAGTTTTTGATTTCGCCGGATTATGTCCCCGAAGCCGACCGCGCCCAAGTCATCAAAAGAATTCAGGAAATGAGGAAAATCGGGCAGTATTTCGTCGACGTGATCGGCGGCGAAGCCATCCACCCCCCGAACGTTAAAATCGGCGGCATGGCAAAGAACATTACGCCTGATGCCAAAAATAAGTTAATCGACCGCGCAAAGAACTACTTGGAACTCGCGGAAGTCCAGTGCGATTATATGATGGGACTGTTCAATGAAGGAAAACTCGTTGACGGCACACAAATCCCCGAAAAGCTCGGCTATCATGACTACCCGCTTTTGGCAACCAGCTTAACTTACGGCGATATCACAAGATTCGATTATTCACAAGTGACCGAATTGTCACCCTTCACGGAATATCCCAAAGAAATAGCCCTTTTGGCCTGCTCAAACATTCCGAAATACAAAGGCAGTCTCGTTGAAGTCGGCCCCCGCGCCCGCATGGCCACCTTTGAAAATTTCAAGGAAACAAAAGGCGCATTGGGCATTCACAAGGCAAGAGCATTGGAAATGGCACACTACGCCAACCGCGCTTTGAAACTTTTGGATGAGCTCAACACAAACGGCGCTCCGTACAACACCGCCCCGGTGGTCGGAGACGGTGAAACCATTGGCATCGGCGCAATCGAAGCCGCCCGCGGCCACAACGTTCACACCGCCATCGTCGGAAAAGACGGTCGCATTGCCGACTACACAGCAATTGTCGCAACGACTTGGAACATTCCGGTCATCGGACGCGCGACAGTCGGCCAGCACTACAAGTTTGCCGAACACGTTGTGCGCGCTTACGACCCCTGCATCTCCTGCGCAACGCACATGATTGCAAAAGACTATGACGGAAATACCGTTGACGAAAAGATATTCCAATGAGGAATTCAAACAAATCCCGGTCAACGTATTTCTATAATTTCATAAATCGTTCGACGAAAAATATTAAGGTTTAACAGGTGACGACATGCCGGAATATCTGGAAAAAGAAGTTTTGGTCCTCGGATGCGGAAACATCCTTTTAGCAGATGACGGATTCGGATTTGCCGTTGTACAAAGATTAAACGAAATGAAAGGGTCCCATCCGGTCCTGACTTCCGATTCTGTCGGAATCATTGATGCCGGAACAGGCGCTTCTCACTTCATCCTCTCACTGATTGATGAAGACACGCCCCTGAAAAAGATCATCATTGCCGACATCATTGATTACGGATTGAAACCGGGTCAGCTGACCAAACTTTATGCGAAAGACCTGCCGAATATTCCGAAATACAAAATTGACGCGCACGACATGCCCCTTGCCGGAATGCTGACTGATATCAGCGGCAAATACGGCGCGGAAGTTGTCGTTATCGGATGCCAGTACAAATATCTGTCCGCGCCCGATGTCTGTCTCGAATTGTCGGATGAAGTCACCGCATCGGTTGATAAAGCCGCCGAAATGGTTATTGAAGAATTAGAAAGTTGGAACCGGATGAAAAAGAAATGACGGACTGCCGTCAGGCCGGGGATTGATGGCCTGACCGTTCTAAAATATGAATAAGGTTAATGAATAAGGTGATAAATTGGTAAGAGTCTCACATGTCCACATGAGCGGATGTACAGGCTGTCTGATTTCCTTTGCAGACACCTACGAAAAACTGCTCGACATCTTAAGCGCTGTGGACCTCGTATACGCCATTACACTGGCGGACGAACTCACGAAAGTGACGGAAACTGAGGATAAAATCGTCATCGAACGCGCTTATCCTGATAATGTTGATATCGCGTTGGTGGAAGGAAGCGTTTGCTTAGACGACCACCACGCTGTAGAATTGATTAAAGACGTGCGCGCCAAATCAAAAATTGTGGTCGCGCTGGGTTCCTGTTCGGCCACCGGCGGTGTCACCCGCTTCGGACGCGGCGGCCAGAGCCCGCAGCCGACGCACGTCTCTTTTGTTCCGATTTCGGAAGTAATTAAAACAGATTTCGCGATTCCCGGATGCCCGCCCTCCACCGACTCCATCGTCAAATTCCTGATGGCTGCTCTTGAAGGCGACACGGATTATCTGGAAATCTATGCCGAATTCGTAAAATACAAGGACGCCAGCGGCGAAAACTTGGTCAAACAGGTTATCAGCCAAGGTCTTTGTACGGGATGCGGTACCTGCGCATCTGCCTGCCAAATGCGCGCCGTTGCTGTTTTTGACGGCAAGCCCGATATTCGGATGGAGTTGTGCATCTATTGCGGTTCCTGCGTTTTGCAGTGCCCGAGAATCAGAATGCCGAAAGCGAAAGGAATTTTGGGGGTGTGAAGCATGACAAAACCAGTCGGAGAATACATTTCAATTATCGCCGCCCGCTCAACCGATAAAGAAATCTTGGAAAGATCACAGGACGGCGGCATTGTAACGGCAGCTTATATTTACGGTCTTGAAAACGGCCTCTTGGACGGCGCAATCGTTGCCGATACAACAAAAGGATTCAAGCCGGTGCCGAAAATCGCGCGGACGCGCGCTGAAATTTTGTCCGCCCGCGGCACAAAATATTCGTTAAGCCCGAATATGTCCGTCGTTAAGGACGCGGTCAAAGAATACGCGCTCGAAAAAGTCGGCTTTGTCGGAACGCCCTGCCAGATCATTGCCATGAGAAAAATGATGCAGTACCCCGCGGCGTTTCGCCAGACGGCGGGCAACATCGGCCTGATCATCGGCATTTTCTGTATGGAAAACTTCCCGTACAACGCGATGAAAACGCTGATTGAGCAATATGCCCGCATCGACATGGACGATGTTCTGAAAACGGATATCGGCAAAGGCAAGCTCTTCGTTTACAAGAAAGACGGAAGCGAACCGGTCACGATCCCGATCAAAGAAACGGTTCCCTTTGAACAGAAATCCTGCCACATCTGTATGGACTATACGTCCGAATACGCGGACTTTTCAACAGGTTCCGTCGGCACGCCCGATGGCTGGAGCACCGTGATTATCAGAAACCAGCGCGGCAAAGACTTCATTGACAAAATGATCGCCGCCGGCAAACTGGAAACACAGCCCGTGGACATGGAAGGAAAACTCGGCATGCCGCTTTTGGAAAAACTGTCCGTTGACAAGAAAACCAAAAACGCCAAGGAAATCGAGCACCGCATTGAAATGGGATTGCCCGTTCCCTATTAAAAAAATTTTACTCCCTCACACCGCCCTGTCCCTATTTTCAGGGCGGGGAGTTCTCTCTTTTTAATGGGGGGCTAAAGGCCCTCCTCTCAAAACAAAATGGTATTTATACTATTCAGGAGATTTGTTTTTATTCTCGATTTGTTTTTATTCTCGAATACATTTTATAACGCAAAACATTTTTTTAAGAGGAAAGAAAGATTATGGCAAATTTTTCAAAATATTTGGGAAAAGAGGAACGTGTCCTGAATTTCATTGATATGAAAGATGAGACGGTATGGTCTCAGAATAACATAGCCGCTGCCGAATTCAAGAGCTGGACGAGTCTTGTTATCACAAACAAGCGCCTGTTTTCTCTAAATAAAAGAAAATTGTACATGAAAGAATTCCGTTTGGAAGACATTGTTTCGACGGGATGGATTTACCGGCCCCAGTGGGGAAAAATCATTTGGGGCGCCATATTTCTGATTTTGGCCGCGCTGGCCTGCGTAAGCGCCGTAACTCTGGTCTCTTATTTGGCGGATTTGGCTTACGGGATGGGAGCGGATGCGGCTCTTGATCTCTCCTCTTGGCTGACTTGGGGTTTCCTCGGGCTTGCCGTCGTGTTCGCATTGGCAGCCGTTGTCAACCTTATCTCTTACTTCCTCTTGAAAAGAACAACGATGACCATTTCAACGAAGGACGGAAAAGAATACAAGTTCCTGCTCCGAGGCCGCCGTCATGATATTGATGAATTCCGGCTGGCTTTGCAGGAGGCGAAAGACTTGTATCTGGAAGAAACCGAAAACCGTTATTTTGACAAGATGAGAACGGTTTTGTTCGACCAATCCAACTATGAATACGCTTTGAACAGCGTCCGCCCCGCGGGAACGCCGATCGGAGACGCGCAGGCGCCGAAATTGGATGGCGGCGGATATATGTTTATTGAACGCAAAAACGCGTACATCGGCGGCAGCAACAACAATCAGATCGGAGAAGGCGGCGCGGAACTGCTGCCTGAAGCGACAATGCGGCTGAATTCTGACGGAACGTTACAGCTGGAGGCCGGCGGAGCCTATCAATTGACCGCGGATGATAAATATCTGTTAAAAGAGGGCGGTTCTCCGAGTCCGGAAGACGGCGACAAGCCGCTGACGTCATCCGATCATTTGTCCCAAGCGCCGCTGTTTTTAAAAGCGGCCGACCTTTTCAAACAGATGGGCTTTGACGTGTCGGCATTAAATGCGGGAGACGCCGACCTGCTTCTCTACAAAGACAATCTTCGTTACATTGTCGTCGTCGATGAAGACCAAAACGGCGCGGTGACGCAAAGCAAAATCGAAAAAGCCGTTCAGGTGAAGAACCAATACAAAACCGACTTCGGATTGTTTATTTCAGGCGGGGACATGGCGCCAGAGGTTCAGGATTACGCCAACAAAAACAATGTTAAAGTCATTTACATTCAAAGGACGGAATCCGATGCCTGAGAGGATGACGCCGACAAAAACAATATCAAAATGATCTGTCTTCAAAGGACGGAATAAAATTTTCATTTTATTTTTATTTTCATTTTTATTTTTATTCGGCGGCTTGTTATTTCATAGTCTCTCGCTATCGAAAAATTTTTTGACAAGCCTATATCATATTTAAATTTGTTCTTTCTTTTTTTTGTTCCCCGCTGTTCCCTCATTTTATTCCTTTTTTTAATAAAAACGAACGGTAAGCCCTTAAGTTTTTTTTTCAATATCGGGTAGGTGAAATGCTTTAAAATAAATTTCTGATTTTCATGCTATTTATCATCATTTATCGTGGAGGATTACCCAAATGTTTTTATACCACTGAATATTCGACTCAACTGCAGGTAAAAAAATAGACGCCTGCTTCTTAAAAACCAATAAAAAGGAGAGAATAAACATGAAAGGATTTGCAATGCTTGGAATCGGAAAGCTTGGATGGATCGAGAAAGAGGCGCCCACAGCCGGAATTTTTGACGCTGTTGTCAAACCGCTGGCTGTCGCTCCCTGTACTTCCGACATTCACACCGTATTCGAAGGCGCATTAGGAGACCGCCATAACTTGATTCTCGGCCATGAAGCTGTCGGAGAAATCATCGAAGTCGGGTCTGAAGTCAAAGACTTCAAAGCGGGTGACCGCGTTATTGTTCCGGCCATTACGCCCGACTGGCGTTCCATAGACGTCCAAAGAGGATACCCCGCCCACTCCGGCGGTATGCTTTCCGGCTGGAAATTTTCAAACTTTAAAGACGGTGTTTTTGCGGAACAATTCCATGTCAATGACGCGGACATGAACTTAGCCCACATGCCCAAAAATATGTCTTTGGAACAAGCCGTCATGCTTCCGGATATGGCTCCGACAGGCATTCAAGGCGCGGAATTGGCTGAAATTCAGCCCGGTGACTCTGTTGCCGTCATCGGCATCGGTCCGGTCGGGCTGATGGCTGTTGCCGGCGCTGTCATTCAGGGCGCCGGCCGCCTCTTCGCTGTCGGCAACCGTCCGGTCTGCGCCGACATTGCCCGCGAATTCGGCGCCAGCGACATTATTGACTACAAGCGGGGCGACATTGTCGAACAAATCATGAAAGCGACGAACGGGCAAGGCGTTGACGCCGTTATTGTTGCCGGCGGCGACTCCGGTTCACTTTCGGACGCCGTGAAGATTGCAAAGCCCGGCGGCACCATTTCTAACATCAACTACATCGGAAAAGGCGAAAATGTTCCGGTGCCCCGTATTGAGTGGGGCTGCGGTATGTCTCACAAAGATATCCGCGGCGGTCTTGTCAGCGGCGGCCGCCGGAGAATGGAGCAAATGATCGATTTGTGTCTTTACAATCGCATCCGCCCCGAAAAATTAGTCACGCATGTCTTTGACGGCTTTGAAAACATGGAAAAAGCGCTTTTGCTCATGAAGGACAAGCCCAAAGACCTCATCAAGCCGGTCGTTTTGATTTAATGGCCCCCCTGTTCCATAAAAAACCCATTAATCAAACAACGTATACAGCCGGTTGAATTTATCAACCGGTTTTTTCTCTTTTCTTTTTTTGTTTTGGACCGGCGCATATGATTTTTTTTATTTCCGTTTCGTTTTAATGTTTCGTTTCAATGCTTCGTTTTAATGTTTCTTTTCAATGCTTCGTTTCAATCTTTCACTTTGTCTTTTAACCGGTCTTCGATCAATTCCCTATACCGCGGGTCCATTTCAAATGCCTTTTCGAATGATTCCTTCGCTTTTTCCGGCTCATCCATCCCCTGAAGGCATACCGCCCGTCCGAAATAAGCTTCGGCCGACGGGTTCAATGCGACGGACTTGTCATACATTTCAACGGCATCGGCGGCGCAGCCCATCTGAACGTAAGCAAAAGCGATTTCCATATAAGCGGCTTCAAAAAGCGGGTCGATTTCAATGGCTTCCTTAAAGGACCCGACAGCTTCATCAAGCTGATTCATAACGGAATGCGTATATCCTTTGTTAAACCACACGTCAGCCTGTCGGTCATCGATGCCGACGGCTTTGTCAAAGCACGCCAAAGCCTCTTCAAACCGGCCGAGAGCGTTGCATAAAATGCCTTTGTTGTTCCAAGCGTCATCCATGTCGGGACGGACGGAAACAGCCTTGTCGTAAGCGTACAGCGCGTTTTTCGCGTCTCCCGCGGAATCGTGCGCCAGCGCTTTGTAATACCAGACGTCGGCGTCATCCGGACCGATTTGAACCGTTTGCTCAAAAGCGGCAATGGATTCATCGAACTTGCCGAGAGCGCCGAGCGCGACGGCTTTGCCGAACCACGCGTCTTTATATTCGGGGCGGAGTTCAATCGCTTTTTCGTATGAGTCAACAGCTTTTTCAAATTCGCCGAGCTCCGCGTAAGCCAATCCCCTGCCGAGGCAAGGGTTTTCATAAGACGGGCTTAAAGAGATGCTTTTGTCAAAAAACAAAACCGCTTCTTCCGCCCGTCCCATTTCAAGCATCACATAAGCGGCGCCGTTCGGGAAATCCGCGTTTTTCGGATGGGCGTCCATCGCCTGTTTATAAACCAAAAGAGCGTCTCCGAAATTTCTGAAACGGCTGAGAACGGTGGCTTTGTTTCGGAGAAGGACCGGATTTTCCGGCTCAAGCGCCAGTCCGCTGTCAAACGCTTCCACGGCCTCGTTGACCGATCCGGTCATCGCCAAATCCATCGCGATTTTGTTCCATTTCCGCGCCGTCAGTTCTTCCTCCGAATACGGGCAGGTGAACGCCTCGTCATCCGGCGGCGCGGGCGTAAACATATTTAATTTGTCAGACATTTTTTTCCTCTGTTTTTTGTACTTACGAAATAACGGTTCAAGGTATATAAGTGATTGAGAAAAAATGAGAAAAAGAAAGTTTCTGGGTTACGAATATAAATCATGAATTCATTGTCTGCATATTAAAAATCAAACAGTAAGAATCAAACAGACAGTCCAATTTTCGGTGATTTTTTTGAATACGGCCAATACGGTTAATACGGCGAATACGGTTAATACGATTAATACGGTTAATACGGTTATCCCCGCGCTGACGTTTGAAGCCGTTTCCGAAGCGGTCTGTGAAATCCTTCGCATTTCGGAAACAACGCTTCCGAAAGACACGGTCGCCGCCATTTTGAGAGCCGCGAGGGCGGAATCCGACCCGACCGCAAAAGCGCAATTGGAAACCATATTATTAAATATCGGAATCGCCGAGAAAAAAAACATTCCGATTTGCCAGGACACCGGCATTTTCATCTTTTTTGTCGAAATCGGACGCGGCGTTTGTTTGAATTTTGATTTGGAAGGCGCGATTCGCGACGGGTGCGCAAAAGCGACAAAAAGCGTCCCGCTTCGTCCGAATGTTGTCGATCCGCTGACGCGGCGCAACACTCAAAATAATTTAGGAGACGGCCTCCCCGAAATTAATTATTCGTTCGTTTCCGGAAACGCCCTCAAAATCACGGCGGCGCCGAAAGGCGCGGGGTCTGAAAATATGAGCGCGTTGAAAATGTTTGCGCCTTCGGAAATCCCGAAAATCAAAGAATTCATCGTTGAAACCGTGTTAAAAGCCGGCGGAAAGCCGTGCCCGCCCGTCATCTTAGGCATCGGCATCGGCGGGTCGTTCAACCAATCCGCGAAGCTTGCAAAAGAAGCGCTGCTGGAAGAATTAAGAGACCCGAACCAAAAAGCGGCTTCAAAAACAAGCGGCTATGACGATTTTGAAAAAGAAATACTGGATGCCGTCAATGAACTCGGCATCGGCTGTATGGGACTCGGCGGCGATACGACCGCGCTTTCCGTCCGAATCAAAAAAGCCTCCTGCCACACGGCGTCTCTGCCCGTTGCCGTGAACATTCAATGCTGGGCAAACCGGCACGCGACCGCCGTCTACACCGGAGGTGAAGAGGAATGACCCGAAAAGAAACGGTCCGGAAAGAAACGACCCGAAACGAAACGACCCGAAACGAAATGGTCCGGAAAGAAATGACTCGAAAAGAACATTTTCTGACGACGCCGGCAACGGATGCAGATGTGACGGCAATCCATGCCGGAGACACTGTTTATCTGTCGGGAATCATTTACACAGCCCGCGATGAAGCGCATCTCAGAATTTTGGAATATGATCATGAAAAAAAGCCGCTGCCTTTCGATTTGAAAGGGGCGGCGGTTTTCCACTGCGGGCCGGTCATGGAGAGAGCGGGAAGCGGGTGGAGAGCCGTTGCGGCCGGTCCGACAACCAGTGACCGGATGACAAAAATGACGCCGGCCGTATTAAAAAATCATAATATCAAAGCGCTGATCGGAAAAGGCGGCATGGACAATCTTTCAAA
>WRDC01000042.1 GCA_009783635.1 Methanimicrococcus sp.
ACACGGCGATTTTCCCGATTATGTCAGAAAATCCTGGAAAACCGCGGAAAATCTGCTTTAATTTTGAAATGTGTTCAGCCACGGCAAATCCACCATCATTCTGAAATATCTTCAGCCGCGGAAAATCATCTGCCATCTCGGGCGTCTCCGCCTTTTTTTGAATTAAACCGACCGAAGCGCATCGACCGGATTCATGTCAGCCGCCCGTTTTGCGGGATAAACGCCGGCCACAATGCCGATGGCAATGGAAATAACAATGGCGGCAGCGATTGCGCCGTATGACAACGCCATCGTGATTCCTAAAAAGGACGCGCCGATATAAGAAACGGTTAGTCCGAGAATTGTTCCGGCGGCGCCGCCGACGAGGCTGATGACAACGGATTCAACAAGGAACAGAACTAAAACGTCAACGGATGTGTAACCGAGCGCTTTTAACGTTCCGATCTCTTTTGTTCTCTCCGTAACAGTCACAATCATGATGTTCATGATACCGACAGAGCCGACAATCAGAGAAATGCCGCCGATGGCAATTAAAAACATCTGAAGCGTCTGCGTCATCGTGCCGACCTGTTCCAAAATTTCCGCCTGATTCATGGTAAAGAAAGGAATCAGCTCAGCGTTATCCAAATTTCTTTCCGAAACGCCCAAATTCCGAGCCAGATTCCTCTTGACTTCGTCATTCGTTTCTTTAATCGTCTCGTTGGATTCGGTCATGGCGAAAATCGTCCGGTAATCCGATTTTCCGGTCATCTCTTTCATAACGGAAAGCGGAATGTAAATCGCCGAATTAGAATCGCTTGCCCGAATGATGCTCGTTTGGTCCGAACCGGAAATGCCTTTCACGCTGAACGTGCGGGTCACGTTCTCCCGGGTTTCACTATTATAAACGGTAATCTGAATAGACCCCCGCGTTGAGATTTGATTTGTAAAACCGTCCAAAGAGACGTTTTTACCGACAACGGCAACGGAAGTATCCCGATCGGTAATGAAGGTTCCGTCATACATCGGAACGGCGCCAATCTCTTCATAATCCTCTAAAATGCCGTAAATGGTAAGATTTTTGGATTCCCCCATATACGTCACCGTTCCCGATGTCGAGAGGACGGGAGAAACGGCTTCGATGCCGCGCGTATTTCGAACAACTTCCACCTGCTGGTCAAAGAACAGATTCTCTTTAGCAGAAACAATCATAATGTAATTGGAACCGCTGGAGCTGATTTGGTCCGAGAAAAAAGCGCCAAAGCTGGCGCCAAGGGTGAAAGTGGCGACAACCGCGGCAATGCCGATAATAATTCCAAGAGCCGTCAGCCCCGAACGCAGTTTAGAGCTTTTCAGGCTTTCAACCGCCATTTTCATGCTTTGAGAAATGCTGATCATTTTTACTCCCTCAAAGCTTCAACAGGATTCATTTTTGCGGCGCGGTAAGACGGCTGCGCGCCGGCCAGAATGCCGACAATAACGGACAAGCCCACGCCGAATAAAACGCCCGATACGGGAATTGCCATCTGCAATCCCAAAAAACTTGCGCCGATGTAAGCGATAATTAAGCCGAAAAACGTGCCGATCATCCCGCCGACAGCGCTGATTATAATGGATTCGACAACAAAAAGAATCAGAACGTCTTTCGAAGAATAACCGAGCGCCTTCAATATTCCGATTTCGCGCGTTCTCTCCGTGACCGTCACGACCATGATATTCATAATGCCGACAGCGCCGACAACCAGAGAAATGCCGCCAATCGCAAGCAAAAACGTTTGAAGCGTATTTGTCAAAGTGCCGACCAGTTCCAAAATCTCGGCCTGATTGATGACCATGAACGGAATTTTTTCATTATCATCCAAATCGCGTTCGGATACGCCCAAATTTCGGGCAAGACGCTTTTTGATTTCATCCGATGTCTCATTAATGTCATCGCGCGAGTCGGACATCGCGTAAACCAGATTATAAGATGTTTCTCCCGTCATTTCCTGCATAATATGCATCGGAATGAAAATCATCGTATATTCCCCGCTGCCGGATAACATATCGGTTTTATCGGTACCCGCAATGCCGATAACTTTGAAGGACTCCGTTACATATTCTTTGGTATCGGAATTATAAAGCGTAATATCGATTGTACTCCGGAGGCCGATTTCTCTGCGAAACGCATCCTCCGCCGTATCTTTCCCGACAACGGCGACATAGGAATCTTTATCCGAATACATCTGTCCTTCATATATCGGAATGGACCCGATTTCCATCCCGGCCTCGTGCATTCCGTATATCGTCAGATTTTTCTGCCCGTTTGCAAAAGTGACGAGACCCCTCTTTGTAATTTCCGCCGCGACATCCGTCACGCCGGGGGTGTTTCGAATAATGTCCAATTGTACGTCATAAAAAATATTCGGTTTGGATGCGGACACGACAATGTAATTGGACCCTTGCGTATCCAGTGTTTCCGTAATATAGCCTGTGAAACTGTTTCCGATCGTAAAAGTCGCGATAACGGCAGCAATCCCGATAATGATACCAAGAGCCGTCAGCCCTGAGCGAAGCTTTGAGCTTCTCAAGCTTGAAACAGCCGCTTTAACACAATAGGACAGACTGATCATTTCGGCATCTCTTTCATTTTCAATAAACGCGAATTCATTTTGATTCAGGATATTTCATATTGAACGGATAAGTTACAGGCCGGCCGAGCAGACGGAAAACGGCAGGCAAGGCCGGCCATTACGCCGGAAAAGCCTCCGAAAACTCAGGCGTGGATTTAAAAATTATTCCTTCTTTTCAGCCTGTTTTTTTCCATTTTTCAAATACTCTAAAAGAGACACGTTCTTCTTTTTCTTGAGATAGAAATGTCCGGCAACCGCGGCAATCAAGAGAAGGATAATGAGATAAACGAGATATGTCATGATTTTAGAAGGCGGTTTAATGACGGGACCGATATCAATGACGACACTGTCTTCATGGGCATTGTCGCCGTTGTAGTAAACGGCTTTGAACTCAACGTTTGAATCGCCAGAACCTTGTGTGATGTTGAATTTGGAAGTGTAAAAGTCATCCGGCTTCATTTCGCCGATGAAATATTCGGTCGGGTAAAAAGTCATACCCTCGGCGACGGGAATGATGGAGACGCCGCGAACGGTTCCTTGGTGGTAGTTGACGATGTCGATTTCAATCGTTTTGCCGGCGGCGGATGCGTACGGGGCTTTGGATTGGATGGTTTTGATGCCCGCGGCATCGACTTTGATTTCAATATTTCTTTTGATGTTGTATTCAAAAGAGCTGCCATTGACACCGAGCGTTAAGAGGTAAGTGCCGTCGGGCGTGTCTGCCGGAATGCTGACACGGAACGGAATGGAGATATTGTCTCCCGGCGCGATGATGCCGAGCGCGTTGACGGCATCGCTGGTAACAATGATGTTGTCTTTGGAATAGAGGTCGGCTGACTGGATTCTCGCGTTTGTGACGTTGGACCCGTTGGCGAGGGCTGTCGCGTTATTTTTTAAAGTCACCCAAATAATGCCCGTGTCGCCCGGCATGAAAACGTCCGGACTGCTGGTCACTTTTTCAATAATGAGCGTTCCGCGGTTGCCGGGGTCAATGATGCCGCCGATACCGACCGTGAACTTCTGCTCAATCCACAAACTGTTGTTGCCTTCCTTATATCTGACAGTCAGGTCGCGCGGCCCGTCGGGCGCGTCGCTTGAGACATACATAATGTATTCATGGTAAACCTTAGAGCCCGCGTGAATCGTACTGTAGGTTTTTGAGACATCGTAAGAAGATGCGGAGAAGACGCCGTCGGGAACAACTTCGACCGTGACGTTATTTAAGGGACCGTTGCCGATGTTTTCGGCTTGAATCCAGAAACGGACTTGCTGCCCGGGCTGCACGGGATACGGTGTCTGGTCCACCAGCGTAATTTTCAAACCGGCGGGAGCCGACGCAATCCCCGGAAAAAGAGATAAAATAAGCACAAAGATGAGAAGAACTGAAAGCGCAGAGTTAAATGTTTTTTTTACCATAGCCATATATTTCACCTGAGAAAGATTAAAGGATTAAAGATAAAGATTCAAAGATTAAAACACCGCAGACACACTAAAAACGATATCCCAAAGTTCTAATGTTTACCCAATTTTAAAACTTAGTTTACCATTAAACTATATATATCTTTCAATTTTCTGATGCAGTTATCCGATGCAGTTATCTGATACCTGTTTCATGTGCCGCCAAATGCTCCATCACCGTCAGCTGTTCTTCTTTGATGTGTTGGACAAAATCGACTGCCGGCACATCCCGCGTGATTTGGCCGTCATGAATGGTAATAACGCGGTCGGTTCGAACGGCCAGCTCGTTGTTGTGCGTAATCATGATGATTGTGGCGCCGCTTCGATTCAGTTCGCGGAAATAGCCCATGACCTCCTCGCTGGTCTTAGAGTCCAGATTTCCGGTCGGCTCATCGGCCAAAAGAATAGACGGCGCATTAATCAAAGAACGGGCAATGGCGACGCGCTGGCTTTGGCCGCCGGAAAGTTCCGAAGGTTTATGGCGCATACGGTCTTCCAGACCGACCATTTTCAAGAGTTCTTTCGCTTTTTTGGGGTAGTCGATGTTTTCTTTTTTGCTGGCGTAAGTCGGAAGCATGACATTTTCATAAGCCGTCAACCGCGGAATCAGGTTATACTGCTGGAAAATAAAACCGATTTCCATACCGCGAAGGCGTGCAAGTCCGTTGTCGTCCAACTGATTGACATCTTGGCCGTTCACAACGATAACGCCCGATGTCGGGCGGTCCAGACAGCCGAGAAGATTCATCAGCGTACTTTTGCCCGAGCCGGAAGGGCCGACAATCGCCACGAAATCGCCTTCAAAAACCTGAAAATTCACGCCTTTCAAAATGGGAACTTCTTCGTGCCCCAAATAATAACTTTTATAGACATCACTGACGTCAACGATGACTTTTCGGGAATCGGCCGCTTTCTTATTTTCCAAAATGATACCTCGTTTTCAATTTATAAATATAAGGTGACAGAAGGCAATTGATTTAAACCTATCTCAATGTCAACCGAATTTCGAAAGGGTGGTTAACATATGATTTCAGACCGACAGTTTTTATATAATTAAGTGATAGAGAAACAGATATGGCAAGTAACTTCTGTTCCAATTGCGGCGAGCCGGTCGCCGGCCCCGACACAAACGTTTGTACCAACTGCGGCAAACCGCTGCGTACGACGCAACCGGAATCGGCTTCAAACGGGAATGATCAAAATACGGCGGATAATCAAAAGCAGAATTATAATGAGGCGCCGAATGGCAGTGAAGCGGCGAATGGCAGTGAAGCGGCGAATGGCAGTGAAGCGGCGAATGGCAATGAAACGCCGAAGAGCCGGCTCATCGTCTCGGACTCGAAAAGTCCTTTTTTTGCGGTCATTTTATCGTTCTTGTGGGTCGGAATGGGCCAGCTGTATAACGGAAGATTTTGGAAAGGACTTTTTTTCAATGTCGGTTGCACAATCGGATCTTTGTTGGTTTTCCCCGGACTGGCCATTTGGATCTATTCATGCTGGGACGCTTACAAGGAAGCCGAAAAAATGAACAAAGGAGAAATACCTTTTTCAGAGCCGACTTTTTGGGAAATCATGGCGTTCATATTCTTCTGGGTCATCATTTGGCTTATAATATTTATCATGATTTTCATCATAATTTTGGGTTTGACAGGGTTCGCGCTTTTATCATTATTTTTGGTTTGATACCGAGCGCTTATCTGAAAAAATAAAAAACCGGCTTTTTACAGCCGGCTTTGATTGATTTTTTTGTTTCGTTTGAAATCATTATTTTTTAATGGTCAAACGAATATATTTAAAAATGATTGTGTTTTTATATGACAACAATATGACAACAACGACATGGAGACAAACTGATGACAAGTAACTTCTGTTCCAATTGCGGCGAACCGGCCGCCGGCCCCGACGCAAACGTTTGTACCAACTGCGGCAAACCGCTGCATATGACGCAAACGGAATCTGTTTCAAATGAAAATTATCAAAATTATGAAAATTATCAAAATGCGAATCAAAATTTGGTTCTTGCCGCCGTCTTATCATTCGTTTGGCCCGGATTAGGGCAGCTGTATAACGGAAAATTCGGAAAAGGAATTCTTTTCACTGCCTGTTACTGGATCGGATTGTGTATTTTATTCATTCCGGGATTGATCGTTTGGATCTACGCAATGTGGGACGCATATAAGGAAGCCGAGAAAATTAACAACGGAGACGTGCCTTTTAAAACCCCGAGTTTTGCAACGGTCGCGGCATTTTTATTTATCCCTATCATCATCTTTGTTTTAATATACACCGCATTTATCTTTTTGATGATGGCGACGATGCTCGCGATACCTTACTGAAAAATAAAAAGCCGGCTGTTTTAACAGCCGATTTTGATTTATTTTTTGTTCATCCGAAACTCATGATTTCAGACGCATGAATTATCCCGGACGCATGAATTATCTCAGACTCAAGAGACTCATGATTTTGAATACTTATTTTTGAAAACAAGTTCATCCAACGGTTTTCGGCTCGCGCTTTCCGAAGAGGCGGGTACGGGGTGCCCGACAGCGATGACGGCCATTAATTCAAACTCAGCCGGCGCGTCTAATATTTTTGAAACTTTGTCTTTGTTTTTGAGGATTTCACCAAGCCAGACGGCGCCGAGTTCCATAGAATGCGCTGCGAGCAGAATGTTTTGAATACAAGCGCCGATGGCCGTCAAATCTTTTTCGCGGTGATAAGAGGCCGCCGTGTCTAAGAAAACGGCAATCAAAAGAGGGGCGGATGTGATGATATCCGAATAATGCGTCAGCGGCGAAAGCTGCCGTCCGGTTTCTTTATCATCAATCACGATAAAGCGCCACGGCTGATTATTCAAGCCCGACGGCGCGAACCGAGCGCATTCAAGCATTGCCGAAACGGCTTCATCCGAGACCGAGTCGGCCGTATACCGGCGGACGCTCCGGCGGGAAAAAATCATTTCAATCATTTCATTCCGAATCAAAAAAACACATCCTGTAAGAAACCGTGTAAATTCTGCAAGAAACTAAGAAAAAATTAAAAAAAGTAATGAAAAAGAAAAGGCTGAAAAAATCAGCCTTCATCAGTCGTCGTCAATTCCCTTGTTGAGCCACGGAATCTTGGAACGGATGGCCTTTCCGACGATTTCGAGTTCAAGCTCTTTTTCGTGGCGTTCCATCGCTTTCAAAACGGGATGGTTGAGCATACCTTCCAAAATGAACTCTTTCGCGAATTCGCCGTTTTGAATACGCGCAAGCGCTTCGTACATGGCGTCTTCGGATTCGGCGTTGATGACGCGCGGGCCGACCGTCATGCCGCCGTATTCGGCGGTATTGGAAACGGAGTACCACATCTTTTCAAGGCCGCCTTCGTGGATGAGGTCAACGATCAATTTCAATTCGTGAACGGTTTCAAAGTAAGCCATTTCCGGCTGGTAGCCGGCTTCAACCAAAATTTCAAAAGCCGCTTTCATTAAACTGGCGGCGCCGCCGCATAAATCCACTTGCTCGCCGAACAAATCGGTTTCGGTTTCTTCCCGGAAAGTTGTTTCATAGACACCCGCGCGCGTGCAGCCGATGCCTTTGGCGAACGCGAGGCCGATCTTCTTCGCGTTTCCGCTTTTGTCCCGGTAAACGGCAACAAGACCGGGGACCCCGATGCCTTCCGTAAATGTTCTTCTCACAATGTGACCGGGACTTTTCGGAGCGACCATAAAGACATCCAAGTCGGCGCGCGGTATGATTTGATTGAAGTGAATGTTAAAGCCGTGAGAGAAAGAAAGTGCTGCGCCCTGTTTCAAGTTCGGCTCGATTTCGGAATAGTAAAGTTTGGACTGGGTTTCGTCGGGGGCCAAAATATGAACGATGTCGGCAGCCTTAACCGCGGCCGAAACTTCCATCACTTTCATACCGTCGGCCTCCGCCTTTTTTCGGGTGGCGCTGCCTTTTCGGAGACCGATAACCACCTTAAGACCGGAGTCTTTCAAATTCATCGCCTGAGCGTGTCCCTGACTTCCATAGCCGATGACGGCAATTGTCTTTCCTTTCAATACCTTGAGATCTGCATCTTTGTCGTAGTACATTTGTGCCATATTTGTGACTCCGATTAATGAATAATGAAATAAATCAATGAAATAAAAAATGAAATTTCAAAAAACAAAACTGAAACTGAAAAAATGAAATTTCAAAAATAAAACTAAAACTGAAAAAATGATGAAAACTCATTAAGCTTTCGATTCATTTCTTCAGTTGCCTTAGCAAATATCGATCGTTTACTTTTCCTTTACAGTGTCCTTGGGCCCTCTTAAAAGGCCGACCTTTCCGGTGCGCGCCAATTCTTTGATACCGAACGGGCGAAGCAATTTCTCAAGCGCTGAAATTTTGTCGCTGCCGCCCGTGATTTCAATCATCATTGTATTCGATCCGACGTCAACGATTTTGGCGCGGAAAATTTCAACGATTTGTAAAATGTCGGCGCGCGTTTCGGATGTCGTGGCGATTTTAATGAGCGCAAGTTCGCGGTCAACATATTCTTCCTGACTCAAGTCAACAACTTTAATGACTTCAATCAGTTTGTAAAGCTGTTTAATCACCTGTTCGATAACGGCATCGTCGCCGTAAACAACAATCGTCATTCTGGAAACATCCGGGTCTTCCGTCATGCCGACAGCCAAACTGTCAATGTTGTAGCCGCGGCGCGCAAAAAGCGCGGCGACACGCGTTAAAACGCCGTAGTGGTTTTCAACCAGAATGGAAAGCGTATGAGATTGCATTTCAGTCATTTCAGATGCCTCCGTATTTTCTTTCGTCAACCAGTTCATTGATAGACGCGCCCGCCGGAACCATCGGGAACACGTTTTCGCCGCGGTCGACGCGGACATCGATCACCGTTGGCCGGCCGGATTTAATCGCTTTTTGAATCGCTTCTTTGAGCTCTGATTTCTTTTCAACGCGAAGACCGAGAGCCCCGTAAGCCTCTGCCAATTTGACAAAGTCGACGCTGTCAATAATATCGGTGTGCGAATAATGACCGTCATAGAAGAGTTCCTGCCACTGGCGAACCATTCCGAGATAACCGTTGTTTAAAATCACGGAAATGACCGGAATATCGTTAACAACCAATGTCGCAAGCTCCTGTGAGTTCATTTGGAAAGACCCGTCTCCGGCAACATCGAAAACAATCTGGTCGGGACAGCCGACTTTTGCGCCCATTGCCGCCGGAAGGCCGTAACCCATCGTCCCGAGACCGCCCGATGAAATGAGCTGGCGCGGTCTTTTAAATTTGAAATAATGAGCCGTCCACATCTGATGCTGCCCGACTTCCGTTGCAACAATCGCGTCGGGAGCGACTTTGCACAAAGTTTCGATGACAAACTGCGGCTTAATTGAAGAACCGTCGTCAATGTATGCGAGCGGATATTCCTTCTTCCACAAAGCAACGCGTTTGATCCATTCGTCGGTTTTTCCCGAAATGATTTTTTCGGAAACCACGGGAATCAAGTCGGCCAAAATGGATTTTGCGTTGCCGACAATCGGGATGTCGGCCGTCACGTTTTTAGAAATTTCGGCGGGATCGACGTCGATATGAATAATTTTCGCGCCGGTCGCGAAAGATGAAATCTTGCTGGTCACGCGGTCATCGAATCTGGCGCCGATTGCAATAAGCAAATCAGAGTCCTGAATGCTGAAGTTAGCATATTTTGTACCGTGCATGCCGGGCATACCGATAAAGAGCGGGTGGTCCGTCGGGAAAGCGCCCATTCCCATCAAAGTCGTTGTGACGGGCGCATTGATGAGTTCCGCGAGTTTGTATAATTCGGAAGACGCGCCGGCCGCTATAACGCCGCCGCCTGCGTAAATGACAGGCTTCTTAGCGTTTACGATCATTGCCGCGGCTTTTTTGATTTGAAGAATGTTGCCTTTCACGGTCGGCTTATAACTTCTCAGCTGCACTTTTTCGGGATATGAGAATTTAAACTCGTTGATGGTGGCGTCCTTCGTAATATCCACAAGAACGGGACCGGGGCGGCCGGTTGACGCGATGTAAAAAGCTTCCTTAATACTTTTCGGAATGTCTTCCGCTTTTTGAACGAGATAATTATGCTTTGTAATCGGAAGCGTAATCCCTGTAATGTTGGCTTCTTGGAAGGCGTCGTTTCCGATCAAAGAGCTGGTCACCTGACCGGTAAAAGCAACCACCGGAATAGAGTCCATGTGAGCGGTGGCAACACCGGTAACCAAATTCGTGGCGCCCGGCCCGGATGTTGCGAGACAGACGCCTGTTTTACCTGTCGCGCGGGCATAACCGTCGGCAGCGTGCGCAGCCGCTTGTTCATGGCGAACAAGAATGTGGCGCAAATCAGAATCGTAAATCTCATCGTAGATGTGAAGTAAAACACCGCCCGGATATCCGAATATGGTGTCTACGCCTTCCTTTTTGAGAGATTCGATGAACGCTTTGGCGCCGTTCATCTGCTCCGCAGAATTTTTTGTCATTAAAACAGCATCTCCTGTAATATTTAAAACCGGAAAAACCGGCCTTATTCTAATTCAATCATTTGTTTAATTTGTTTATTTTTTTGTCGGTTTGTTGAGTTGTAATTGATGAGTTTTGTTATTCGTTAAATCACCCGCTGCCGATTTGATTAAATCTGAGCGGTTCATTATTTTAACTGAATATTAAGGCATGATATTTAATGATTGTTTTAATGATTGTTTTAAAGCGCGGAAAAGTAAGCATTCAAAAAGATTTAAGCCGCTTCAAAGAAGCGGCATCATTTTAAAACAGATACGCGCTTAAAACAGCCAAAACGGGCCCGATCAAACGAGCCGGTTCATGCCGTTAATAACCGCTTCGACCGATGCTTCGATAATGTCGGTCCGGGCGCCGCGGGAGGTAATGACTTTACCATCCTTTGACATTTTGACCGTCACTTCGACTAAAGCATCCGTTCCGCCCGTAATCGCATCGACGTGATATTCTTCTAAAACAATATCACCGACCGATGAAACGGCGCGCTGAATGGCGCGGATCGCCGCGTCGACCGGACCGTCGCCTGTGTCAACGCAGATTTCTTCTTTGCCGTTCACTTCCAGTATAACGGAAGCCATCGGAATGGCGGGTCTGCCGGAAATCGCCGAGAACGATTTTAATTTGACCGCCGGCTCACAGTGGATTTCCAAAACGGATTCCGCAATCGTTTGCAAATCGGCGTCCGTCACGCGAAGACCTTTGTCTCCCATGTCTTTGACGCGCTTAAAAATTTCCTGCTTCTGCGCCGGATTGGCGTCCAGCCGAAGTTCCTTTAACGCAAGCTCGACAGAGCTGGCGCCGGCGTGTTTTCCGAGAACGATGCGGCGCGTTCTTCCGACAAATTCGGGAGAGATTGGTTCGTAAGAAGCCGTATTTTTCACCAAATCGTGAACATGGATACCGGCTTCATGCGTAAACGAATTGCCGCCGACAAGCGCTTTGTTCGGCGCGACCGGAATGTTTGTCAAACGGCTGACCAATCTGGATATTTGATATAATTTGTCGGTTTGGATGCCCGTGTTGATACCGTAAAGATGTTCCAGCTGAACGACAACTTCTTCAAGCGACGCGTTTCCGCTGCGCTCGCCGATGCCGTTGATTGTGACATGACCTTGCGCGGCGCCCGCTCGGAATGCCGCAATCGTGTTGGCCGTTGCCAAACCGAAGTCGTTGTGGCAATGAACGCTGACCGGCGCGCCCGCCGTATAGGCCAGTTCGGAAAAAATCGTAAAAGTCCGCTCCGGTGTCAGCATACCGACCGTGTCACAGAAACAAAGACGGTCAGCGCCGTTTTTGACACCGGCCGCATAAAGTTCCTTTAAGAACTTAAAATCGGCACGAGAAGCATCTTCCGCGCTGAATTCGACAACGAGACCCTGTGCTTTTGCATAGGCCGCCACCTCGCCCGCCATTTGAAGGACGTCTTCC